>DBSW01000163.1:0-562 GCA_002306745.1 Dehalococcoidia bacterium UBA1332
GTGAATATTTGTGTAAAACTCAAAGTTGAACACGCAACGTTGTGGCTGCGGACACAGCCAAGCACCACATTTAGTGGTGTGCAATGGAGATTACCACTACCCATAGAGGGTGTGTCAATCCTTGGGTGTATCCGGTTTGACACAAATATTCACGTTTTATGTTGATTTAATCTAGTTATATACAACTTAATCAATCTAAATTATTAGGTGACGAAATGAACGCGTTAAGTTAACGGAATTCGTCATATGTATGTCGTCTAAGTTCAAGAATTCTATTTCCCTGATGGTTGGGAATTTCCAATAAAATGGGCAAGATATTAAGAGTGTCCGCCCTAAAAATCGTCTTATTACGTGACGTTTTTGATTAACGCAGCCATCGGGGTTGTTTTTAGACGTTCCATTTAACCGTATTTATTTTTTACGAGGCTAAGGAAAATTTAAATAAGAAAAAACCCTGCGCGCATGCTCGAAACCTTTACTATGAGGACATTATTATTAATCACTAGATGTGACTTCCCTAACTGAACGACTTCGAGCCGCGCGGTGGTGGCGAAGGAATGGT
>DBSW01000163.1:866-1611 GCA_002306745.1 Dehalococcoidia bacterium UBA1332
GCGGTGGTGGCGAAGGAATGGTGGCAAATCCAGAGCTTCTTGGTCGCTAAGTACATCGGACAAAACAGCGCTCACGGCAGCTTCTTTTTCCTGCGAAGCTTCGGCACCTGGAAATCCGGTTGCGATTATAGTCATTTTGACCTCATTTTCCATTTTGGGATCAGTGACCATACCGAAAATGATGTTGCAGTCGGGATCTACCATACTTGAGACCACTTCAGAAGCCTGTTGTACTTCTTGAAGGGTTAGATCACTACCACCAGTCACGTTGAAGATCACACCTCGCGCACCCTCGATCGACACCTCCAGAAGCGGGCTATCGATCGCTGCCTCTGCGGCCATGATGGCTCTGTCTTCACCTGTACCATGGCCAATAGCCATCCAAGCAGGACCAGCGTTTGACATTATCGCTTTTGCATCTGCGAAGTCCAGATTGATTTCGCCGGGCATCAAAATGAGTTCTGCTATAGCTTGCACTCCTTGTCTCAGAACGTCATCTGCCATACGGAATGCCATGTCCATCGAGAGATTCTCATTGGACATGATGAGAAGGCGATCATTCGGTATCACAATAAGCGTATCGACAACATCAGATAACGCCCTAATACCTTCCTCAGCCTGTCTACTTCTTCTCGATCCTTCGAAGTTAAACGGCTTCGTGACCACACCGACTGTAAGGGCTCCAAGTTCTTGCGCAACTTCAGCTACCACCGGAGATCCGCCGGTACCTGTTCCACCACCCATA
>DBSW01000163.1:1914-9179 GCA_002306745.1 Dehalococcoidia bacterium UBA1332
GCAGCACCTGTTCCAGTTCCACCACCCATACCAGCGGCTATAAAGATAAGATCTGCACCCTCGAGTGCTCGTTTTATTTCATCGCGGTCTTCTTCATGACATTCCCGACCTTTTGAAGGATCGCCACCGACACCGAGTCCGCGCGCTGTACTATCTCCAACTCTTATTCGCACAGGTACGTCCGAACGGGTTAACGCTTGAGCGTCGGTGTTAACCGATATGTACTCAACCTCAGGGATACGGTCTCTATACATACGTGAAACAGCATTTGAACCTCCTCCACCTACGCCTACAACTTTGATACTTGCTGATCCTATCTTTTCTTCGGTTTTGTTTACGGTTTGGTCGACCATTTTTTTTCTCCTGCGGTTCGGCTATTTAGTCCACTTTGTGTTGCCGAATACAAATGTTTAGGTTTTGTCGCCGTCCTTTTAGTTTGGCGTTTTGAGGTTTATTAGCGCCCAATTTACGGATCTATATGTGACTAGATCACACACCAGTAGGTTCCTTCTCTCGTTTCGGTAACCAGTTACGGATTCGAGATAAAGTCCGATTTAGTGACCTTGTAGATTCAACTTTCTCTTGAGATGTTTTAGAGGATTTGGGGTAGACCATACGACTTTCTTGTTGCAGGTTTCTGATACCCCATAAAGCAATTCCAGCAGCTGCTGAATAAGCCGGGTCATTGATTTCGTGTGAGATGCCATCTAAACCGCGTGGTGTAGCGATTCTAACTTTGCGCTGAAAAATGAACTTGGCAATATTCATGAATCCTTCGAGTTTAGCGCCGCCCCCAGTGAATACTATTCGATCGATCGGTATATCTGTTAAGTGAGGCTGATCTAGTTTGAGGAGAATCATTCGAAATAGCTCAGATGCTCGCTCTTTTAGCACTTGCCCAATTTCTCTTTTGGTAACTTTGATTTGCTGATCCATCGATTGTGGATTAAGAGTGATTTCCTCTTGCATCCCAGCAAGCTCTGGAGCTGCTGTTCCATGTTGGATCTTTAGCTGTTCTGCCGAATCGAAGTCTAGTGAGAAGGCAATAGCCAAATCGTTCGAGAACTGGTAGCCACCTACAGGTATAACTGCAGTGTGTACGACAGTGCCATTTTGGTAAACGGCAATATCAGAAGTGCCACCTCCGACATCTACCAGGACAGCTCCCTGTTCTCGTTCGTCTGCTGTTAAAACAGCATCGGCGCTAGCAAGGGGTTCAACAACCAAAGATGACACTTTAACACCAGCTTTATCGACCGATTTTTTTAGTTCGTTGATCTTAGAAATTGATCCAGTAATTACATGACTTTCTACATGAAGCTCGCCTGTGTGCATGCCTATGGGGTTTCGGACACCGTGAAGACCATCGAGTGCATAACTGCGTGGAATCACGTGGAGTAACCGACGGTCATCTCCTAGGTCTATTGCGCCTGCTGCTTTTTTTGCTGCTAAAAGGTCGGAATCTGTAATCGAACGCATCCCAGCTAAGCGTGGGACGTTGGACCAACGGTTTATGGATTCAATGTGACTTCCTGTTAGCCCTATGTGAACGCTGGAAACTGTAATTTCTGCATCAGATGCAGCCATTTCGATTGAATTTTGTACTGAGTCCGTTACGGCAACTGAATCAACAACCATGCCTTTATCCATGCCTGTGCAAGGTGCAAGACCGAAGCCTAGTACTTCAACTCGGTGGTCGGCGCGTTTTCTGGTTATGATTGTGCAAACTTTGGTGGTGCCTATATCGACAGCTACGCTGTATTCGTCACTCATGATTTTCGTCTCCTGTTTTAGGGACCTGTGTTTTGACTGAGGTATAGGATCGGCATAACTTTGATTTATTATCTGGTGGTTCTTCTCCAGATTTTTTATTTGGCGCTGCTATTGATCGATTTCGTTTGTAAGAGATAGTTTGAAGATAAAATTCAGTGTTCATATACGTTCAGCCACCCTCAACTTGGCGCTTCGGGCGCGTGGATTCGAGGCGATTTCTGACTCCGTTGGGACCAAAGGGCGGCGTGTAATTGCTCGAACGGTTGCGAGATGGTCGCATCTGCAGACTGGAGTGCCAGGAGGACAGATGCAGTCAGAACCCTGCTTCCGTATGAAATTCTTGACGATACGGTCTTCTAGTGAGTGGTATGAAATAACCACAAGTCGTCCACCTTGCCCTAAAAGAGAAACAGCCTGCTCGAGTGCAGTTGAAAGGGCTGACATCTCATCATTCACAGTAATTCTTATTGCTTGAAAAGTTTTGGTAGCCGGGTGTGCTCTCTTTCCCCGTCGGGGGTTTACGCGTTCAATTATTTCGGCTAGTTGTAATGAGTTATTGATAGGGCGATTACGAACAATCTCTCGTGCAATGCGTCTTGCAGCGCGGTCTTCACCTAGGTGGAAAATGATGTCTGCTAGCTCTGATTCAGCGTACTCGTTGACTATGTCCGAAGCGGTGATGTGTTGGTCGAAACTAAAACGCATGTCTAAAGGATCTGCTCTACGATAGCTGAAGCCTCTGGATTCGCGGTCTAGCTGAAGAGATGACACCCCAAGATCAAAAAGTACGCCATGCACGGGCACGAAGCTATGTTGAAGGGCAGTGGCTCTTACGTCACGAAAATTTACATTTAATGCTTGAAAAGAGTCATTGAATTCCGCAAGTCTATGCGTTGCCACTGCAATCGCTTCAGCATCTGCGTCAAGACCTAAAACTTGCCCGCCTGGATCTGCTGCTTGCAGAATTGATTTCGAGTGCCCCCCTTCGCCAAGAGTCGCGTCGATGTATCGCCCGCCTGGCAAAACGTTTAAAGCCTGCATGGACTCCGGCATCATTACAGGTTCGTGATGGAGTTCAAGTCCCATTAGAATCACTCGCCACTCTCCGATTGATGATTTCTGACGAAGCCGTTTGCTTGTTCGTTTTCAGTTGGTGTGCTTGGTGCAGACTCGGCGATTGCACTGGCCTCGGTATCGAGCGTTTGTCGCTCTTCGGCCCATGCCGCTGAAGACCAAATTTCTATAAATCGTCCAGTG
This sequence comes from Dehalococcoidia bacterium UBA1332, assembly GCA_002306745.1. GTDB lineage: Bacteria > Chloroflexota > Dehalococcoidia > Lucifugimonadales > Lucifugimonadaceae > Lucifugimonas. The sequence goes on from DBSW01000163.1 coordinate 4,945, forward strand.
CCAATTATGACGACATCTTCAATCAAATCTGCATAATCACGTAGTTGCTGGGGGATAACTACTCGTCCGATTCTGTCTAGATTTGCTGAGAATGCCCCAGCGAAAGTTAGCCTTGCGAGTCGGCGCGCAGTGGCTGAGGTTGCTGGCTGCTTCGCGATTTCACTGGCTGCCCGCTCCCATTCTTCAGGTGTGTACGCAATGACACATGCATCGTAGGCTCGCCCGAGCACGATGCCATCAGTGAACGCAGTCTTGAATCTAGCAGGAATCGCAATTCTGCCTTGGGTATCTATTCGGTGCTCGTATTCGCCAGAGAAAATCATATTTTGCGTACGTTATTTAGATGATTTGGGATAAACGGTTCACGCTAATATGGCCCAATTTAACCCATTAATACACTAATTGTGCCAGAAACCGACTTTAAACAACAATATTTTTAGTGGGCGCTTTTTGTATAAAACCGACGTAACAAAGTAGATAGCCTGCGTGCTAGCATCCGATAAAGAGCCTTTGTACTTTCGTACCCCAAGTGTGAATTTCAGTTTGCTGGTACGTTTGTACTTCGGCAATTAAAATGGTTATAACCCTATTAATACTGAACTGGAGAATTCGAAATAATCAGATACACAGTTTTAACTAGTAGTGATACCGGTGCGGCCGGGAAACGGACCGACAGAAGCGGTGCTGCCGTAGTCGAAATGATGGATGGTGCCGGTCACAAACTGATCGAACGATCAATGCTTCCGGATGACTTTGACTGTCTTGAAAATCAACTCAAACTGTGGTGTGACTCTGGAGAAGTTGACATTGTGCTAACAACTGGTGGAACTGGTCTTTCAGCGCGAGATGTCATGCCAGAAGTTACTCGTGCTGTTATCGATACTGAGGTTCCAGGGATCGCTTCAGCAATGAGATCCGAATCTTTAAAAGTTACGCCAATGGCGATGATTTCTAGAGCGGTTGTTGGTGTTAGAAAATCTACTTTGATAATAAACTTGCCCGGAAGTACAGGCGGAGTTCGTGACAATCTGAGCGTAGTTTTGCCAGTCATTGTGCATGCTGTTGATGTACTACGCGGTCGCCATACTGGTAAACATCCTGTATAGCAGTCTCCATAGATTTGCCAGCTCGGCGTAAACATAAAAATTAATTCGCTCGAAACAAAATGAAGATCTCGATAATTACCTTGTTTCCAGAAATGTTCTCTGGACCGTTTAGTGCAAGTATAGTAGGGCGGGCAGTTCAGTCTGACCGCATCGAAATTGATCTGATTCAACTTAGAGACTTTGCGAAAGATGCTCGCGGTAAGGTTGACGAACCTCCATTTGGGGGCGGGGCGGGTATGGTGCTCATGGCAGAGCCACTTGTTGCGGCGGTTGATTCTGTTACTGTTGCCGGATTATCTGATAAAAGACCTCACGTTATTTTGATGTCGCCCCAAGGCACTCCACTTACTCATCGACGTGCGATTGAACTGTCTCGTCTAGAGTCATTGACTGTAGTTTGCGGGCATTATGAGGGTGTAGACGAGCGTTTCATAGATTTACGGGTAGATGAACAGATTTCAATTGGTGATTTCGTTATGACAGGTGGAGAGATTCCAGCAATGGCACTTACCGATGCGGTTACGCGTCTTATCCCGGGGGTCTTGGGACGAGGAGAATCAGCCGCATACGATTCGTTTTCTGGTGGATTGGATAATTTATTAGAGGGTCCAATGTATACGCGTCCTAAGGAATTTATGGATCGTTTTGTGCCAGAAGTCCTTCTTAGCGGGGATCACGCCCGTATTAAAGCTTGGAGGCGTGCCGAGGCGTTGAAACGAACGGAAGATCGCAGACCTGACCTGTTGAGAAAATGGCCTGAAAGTGACTAGTGTTATACGGTTTATGGTTTAGTAAATATCCAAAGGAGCAAAATTCGCGTTCAATAAAGTTGCTGCTTGCCTGTTTACGGTTATAGAATTACGCTTCGAGCAATAAACAGAATGGCGCCTTTGGGCGTCTTTTCGCGACGAAAGAAACTTTACATGGATGCAGCAGCACTAATAGATCGAAAGTCGCTGGAACATATTGATGAATTTCAGCCAGGTGACACTGTTAATGTGAATCTTCGAATCGTTGAAGGTGACCGGCAGAGAGTTCAGTCTTTTCAGGGAAATGTGATTTCTGGTGGACATCGCCTTGAAAAAAGCCCACTTCCTGGTGATACGTTTATTGTTCGCCGAGTCTCTTACGGTGTCGGGGTAGAACGGATCATACCGTTTCATTCCCCGAATATTGAGTCTGTCAAAGTGACTAGGCAAGGCAAGGTAAGGCGTTCTAAATTGTACTATTTGCGCGGGTTAACAGGGCGGAAGGCACGCATAAAAGAACGACGATAGTGCTGTGCGCACAACCATTTGATCTATAGTCCCTCTTCTAATTAAATCGGATGAAGTTTTTTTTGGTTTAAGTGTCTTCATTTATTTGACCATGTGCAGTAAGTACGGATAATGACAGCCAACATGCTGACTATAAGGCTATATATTGAAGCCTGATAGAAAATTATTTGTGCATAACGCCTTGAAATGTTGGGAGCCTATATCGTTTGCAGTTCGCTGAAGTGGCAGTTGACTTCCCTGATGTGAGAACGCGTACTTTTACTTATTCTGTCCCGGATGATGTAACTATTTCGCAGAAGATTTCCGTGGGCGATCTAGTGTGGGTTCCGTTTGGGGCACGGACGGTTCAAGGCGTTGTTTTTCAACTGTGTAAAATACCTGAAACTGAAATTGATAGGATTCGTCCGATTGCAGCGCGGGTTTACGATGGTCCTTTCATTGCTAAGCATCTGGTCCAGATCGCTTGTTGGGTTTCAGAGTACTATAGAACGACGCTGTTCGGTGCTTGTTTACTTCTACTTCCTCCCGGGGCGTCATCTCAACTAAAAACATCACTTATGGCAGGTGTCGCGACAAGAGCCCTTTCTACGCGAGAACAGCAAGCATTAGATTTCGTAGCTAGTCATTCAAAAGTACTAAAGTCAAGAGTATCCAGGCATCTTGGTTTTGGCGGTAAGCCCATAGTGGATCGACTGATTAGACATAAAATACTCAGGTCAGAATCTGTATGGGAACGACCGCGTGTGTCAGCGGTTTACAAAAACCGTGTTGAGTTAAATGCCTCGAAAGATGTGGTTGAAAAATTGGTGACTGAATATTCAACTGGCAGATCTTTTCGGCGCGCTGAGTTACTCACTTGGTTTCAGTTGGGGAATATTGCAGTTACGAAATCTTCTTTAATCAGTCGATTTGGTGTAGCAGCAGTTAATTGGGCGTTTAGTGAAAATCTTCTAGTAACTAGAAAATTACGTCGTGATCGCGATCCGCTTGAGCGCTATGTTTTTCAGCAGGAATTTGCTCATTCACCTACCAAAAAACAGAAGAAAGCAATCGAAGAAATCGTAGCGCAGGTTCGCTCAAATCAACATGAAGCTAGGCCTACTGACCGTCGATTTCTTTTACACGGTGTAACAGGGTCTGGAAAAACTGAGGTCTATCTCCAAGCAATTGAGGCGTGTATTTCTGTAGGAAAGCAGGTGATATTTCTCGTACCTGAAATTGCACTCACCGCTCAAACCCTTCGACGTATAGGTTCTAGGTTTCCCGGGAAGGTAGGACTTCTTCATTCCGGCTTGACTATTGGTCAGAGATATGATCAATGGTGGCGTATAAGGAACGGTGATTACCCAATTGTTTTAGGGTCTAGAGGCGCTATTTTCGCACCGATACAAGATCCAGGTCTGATTGTGATTGACGAAGAGCACGAATGGACTTACAAACAGAGCGATCAAGCTCCCCGCTATCACGCAAGAAAGGTTGCGGAACAAATAAGTGACCTAACGGGTGCTACTTTGGTGCTAGGGAGCGCAACTCCAGATACCGTAAGTTATCGTGCTGCTGAATCGGGTCTATATCGCCTGCTTGAGTTACCTGATCGGCTAGGCAGGCATCCTGTTAACCATCCTAATGATTCAATTATGGATTCAAGATTGAGATCACTTGCAAAAGTAGATATTGTCGACATGCGTCAAGAACGGGCCGAAGGCAATTTTGAGATGCTCAGTCGTGCATTGATTGAAGCGATTGGAAAAACACTTGAGTCCGATGGCAAAATAATTTTATTTCTTAATCGGCGAGGTTCAGCCTCTTATGTCCAGTGCGTGGATTGTGGTGGTGTTCGAAAATGTCGACG
>DBSW01000013.1 GCA_002306745.1 Dehalococcoidia bacterium UBA1332
ATACGAGGTTAATCCTCTAAGATTTTGAGGCTATGATTTGCCTCTTTAAATTCTCTGTTATAGCTGTGAATTCGGCGCCAACTGATTTGGATTCAAGCGAAGCAGGAAGCTTAGAATTCATATAGTCAGCGCTCATTGAAAGTGCTCCAAGGAACGGCACAGTCATTTCTTCAGCCAGTGCTTCGCCGCCTCCTGTACCAAAAACGCCTCCCGACAGGTTTTCTACGATCCCATAAACTTTTAGGTTCATCTTTTTGATCATATTGATCGACCTTTTAGCGTCCAGAACTGCAAGTTCATGTGGCGTGGTAACAATCACGAAACCGTCAAGGTTGATCGTCTGCATAACCGTCAAGGGGGCATCAGAGGTTCCAGGTGGAAGGTCGACAATCATATAGTCTGGGCTACCCCAATCCGTGGAGTGAAGGAATTGGTTGATCGCATTGTGGATCATTGGTCCTCGCCAAACGATCGCTTCTTCTTCATTATCTTGAAAGAAGGCCATGGACATGACATTAACACCGAATCGTGCAGGCGGCACGAGTTTGTCACCGTTCTGTACGGGTCCTTCGGAAATACGAAGCACGCGTGTAACGTTAGGGCAGTCTATGTCGCAGTCGAAGAGCGAAACCTTATTTTCTTGCGCTGCGAGTGTCACAGATATATTAGTAGCGACCGTTGTTTTACCTACACCACCCTTGCCAGAGTACACACCAATCCGCGTGCCAATGCCTTCGAGGGATTGAGAGATTCGTCGCCTTTCTTGAAAGTTTGCTCGGACCTGTGCCAGACGGGCTTCTTCTTGTGGAGTTAATTTTCTTGGTGACGACATTTGCTATAAAGTTTTTGTTCGTGCGAGACCTGAAATTTATGATGATTTTCGTAGTTTGGTCAGGCTATTAGTCTATGCCTAGGAGTCTTTTGCCGTCCTCGGTAATCATGTCGGGCGTCCATGGAGGATCAAAAACGACGTCGACCTGAACATCCTCTACATCCTCGATTTCAGCGATTCGCCATTCTGCCTGCTGAGCGATGTATGGACCCATACCACACCCAGGCGCTGTCAGAGTCATTTCAACGTGGACATCCCCATCGGCGACTTCAACGGTGTAAATGAGTCCTAGGTCAACAACATTTACAGGTATTTCCGGATCATAAACGTCTCTTAATGCCTCAATAACGGTTTCTTTTTCCAGTAACTCGGCTTCCGCCATTGCCTTCTCCGAAATTGTCTTATGAATCTAGTTCAGTAAAGAGCTGCTCCAACATCAAATAGTTATATTTTTAGTGTACCAGAGCGGTAAGGAATTGTTGTTATATTTCCTTTTTAGTGACGAATCGATAACGTTGTTTAAAAACTGTTACAGCTAGATTTATTACGATGATTCTGCGCCAGTTAGCTCTTCTTGCATGCCTTATTTTGTGGATGGTGCAATATCGACTGTTAGGTTTGGTTCTGGGTCAATTGAGCTTGAAGCTCGTTGGTCTGCAAGTACTTTACGAAGGTCTACTACCTGATCCCGTAAAAGGGCCGCTTTCTCGAATTCCAAATTTTTTGCTGCTTGTTTCATCTGTTTTTCTAAATCTTTTACGAGGCGCAATAAATCATTTTTCGGCAACGATGATGGAGGGACGTAAGGCGTAGCGTTATTTGTGGCCATACGAATCTGTGTGGTGATGTCACGCACTTCTTTTACGATAGAAGTCGGTGTGATCGAGTTCGCGTCATTGTGCGCCTTCTGAATTTCTCGTCGTCGGTTAGTTTCATCTATTGCGTAACGCATTGAGTCTGTGATTTTGTCTGCGTACATTATTACTTGCCCTTCTACATGCCTGGCTGCACGGCCAATTGTTTGAACAAGTGACGTACCTGATCGAAGATAACCCTCTTTATCAGCGTCAAGAATAGCGACTAGCGATACCTCTGGAAGATCTAGGCCCTCCCTAAGAAGGTTAATCCCGACCACAACGTCGTAGATGCCGAGTCTCAGATCTCTAAGTATTTCAGTACGCTCGAGAGTCTGTATGTCGGAGTGAAGGTACTGGACCTTTATTCCAAGTTCTCTCAAGTATTCTGAGAGTTCTTCTGCCATTCTCTTAGTCAAGGTCGTAACAAGTACACGTTCGTGGTTGCTAGTAGTTGCTTGAATTCTTTCTATTAGGTTGTCTATCTGCCCCTCTGTGGGTTCAATAATGATCATTGGGTCAATGAGACCAGTAGGTCTAATTACCTGCTCGACTCGCTGCTCTTCATGGATAGCCTCGTACCTTCCAGGAGTAGCAGATACGTAGATAATTTGATTCACACGATCTTCGAATTCTTCAAAAGAAAGTGGGCGGTTGTCTATTGCTGAGGGTAATCGGAATCCATAATCGACGAGACTTGTCTTCCTCGCGAAGTCGCCCTTGTACATTCCGTTGATCTGAGGAATGGTCATATGTGACTCGTCTATGAATATAAGAAAGTCTTCAGGGAAGTAGTCTAGTAGTGTCCAAGGTGCCGAGCCAGGTTGGCGGCGACCAAGTGGGCGCGAGTAGTTTTCAATACCAGGACAAGATCCGGTTTCTCGTAGCATTTCTAAATCGAAATTGGTTCGCTGTTCAAGTCTCTGTGCTTCGACAAGTTTTCCTTCAGAGCGTAGTACATCAAGCCTTTGTACCAGTTCATTTTCAATATCACTTAATGCTTCATTCAACTCATCCTCCGGCGTCACGAAATGTTTGCCGGGGAATATGTCAATTTGCTCCAGCTCTGAAAGAACTTCGCCCGTCAAGGGGTCTAATTCGATTATTCTTTCAATTTCGTCACCAAAAAACTGAATTCTGACTGCAATTTCTTCATAGGCAGGCATAATTTCCAGTGTGTCACCTCTAAGCCTAAAGCGACCTCTAATCATTTCCATATCGTTGCGCTCGTAGTACATGTCAATGAGCTTCCGCACGACTCTAAGTAGGCCGTATTCGGCTCCTTTTCGTAGCGTAAGTACAACTGATTTGTATTCATCAGGCGAACCCAAACCATAGATGCATGAAACGCTAGCTACAATTAATGTGTCCCTACGGGTCAGTAATGCCCGAGTGGCAGCGTGCCGGAGTCGATCGATTTCTTCATTAACATCGGACTCTTTTTCGATATATGTATCTGACTGAGGAATGTATGCCTCCGGCTGATAATAATCGTAGTAACTGACGAAGTACTGGACTGAGTTATTAGGAAAAAATTCTTGAAATTCTGATGAAAGTTGAGCGGCAAGTGTTTTGTTGTGCGCTATGACTAGCGTAGGGCGTTGAACCTTCTCAATGATCTTTGCCATTGTGAAAGTCTTGCCTGAGCCCGTTACGCCGAGAAGTGTCTGGTGGTGAAGGTTGCCTGTCACGCCTCTTGCGAGTGCAGAGATTGCCGCAGGTTGGTCGCCTGTAGGCTGAAAACCTGCTTCGATTGTGAAGAGGTTATCGTTTTTTTTCATGTGCGATTATATTTCTTCGATTAACGCTTTTTGATAATGGTAAGTAGTGTCGCATTTGTATGGCAGCGTGTATAAACGAACATAACGCTGTCATGCCTATACTTTACCTTTACTTAAAATACGTCAATTAGATAACAATTATCTACATACACTAGATGATTCAAACATTGGTGAATTTTGTTGGCTTTGGCACCAATCAAATCTATCCAAGCCCCTGCGGAGTTGAATAATGGCGAAAATAAAAGTTGTAATTGGCACAGATCACGTCGGCAGGCAGTACGTAGGAGAACTACGACAGGTTTTTCCAGATATTGAATTCATAGTGGCTTACCAAACAGCCGAGCATATCGACGCTATTCGCGATGCTGATGTGTTTTTTGGATGGCCAAATGGTGACGCGTTTGCTGCTGCAAAAAATATTCGTTGGATTGCTTGTCCCGGTATGGGTATCGACAAAATTGTCGCTTACCAGAACATAATGCATTCAGATGTTGTTATTACTAACGCGCCGGGGACACATGTGACTTCAATGGGTGATCATGTAGTTGGCGCTATGGTTGGACTTACGCATCGGTTCGAGGAAGCGTTTGAAGATAGAAAAAAGAAGATTTGGGACACACAAAAATATGCTTCGAGAATTACTGAAATTACTGGTACAACCGTAGGTATATTTGGTCTGGGTGCAATTGGCAGGGCTGTGGCAGACCGCGTATCAGCATTTAACACAGATACTTACGCAATTGACCCAAGCCCCTCAAAGATTCCTGAAACAGTTAACGAATGTTGGGGGCTCGATCGTCTTGATGATCTGGTAATAAAATCTGACTTTCTTGTGATTGCTGCTCCCGTTTTAGAATCAACACGTGGATCAATCGATGCTCGCAGAATTTCCATGATGCCTAAAGGTAGCTACATTGTTGTGATTTCACGCGGGCAAATAGTTGATGAAAATGCTATGTGCGATGCTCTTGAGTCAGGTCATCTCGCTGGCGCTGCACTCGACGCAACTGCTGTAGAGCCTTTGGAAGAAGATTCACGGCTATGGACTCTGCCTAATGTAATCCTGACACCGCATTCTTCAGCTTTGACACCAGAACTATACGAGATGAGGCGTCAGGCTTTTATTGCGAATTTGAAGAGATATGCTTCAGGAGAAAGCTTGGTGAATATCTGTGACAAGACAGCAGGGTTTTAGGAGATTTTGGTTTTTTGTGGGTAGTTTCGGGATTATCTATAGTAGAGTTCCGGAAAAACGCTAGTAATAATTTTTGATTATGGGTTATCAATTGGTTCAGCTGTGTCTCGCTAGGATCACTATTTCTTCACTTTGCTCGTTTAGCTCGCCACCTTCAAAATCTCCCCAAATTTCTAGTAACTTTAGACCTACTCGATCCAAAAGTTTCGTGATTTGTTCTGGGTAGAGATATCTAACCACGACTGTTAATTCCACTCGTTTAAGTAAATTTCCGTCAGAGTCAAACTCTTCAACAATCTGAGTGCCATCATTTATCTGATTTTTAAGATCGAATTGATTTTTAGCGGTTAAGACGTAACGTCCACCTTCTGATTTATCTATCACGTCCAGTAAGAATTCCTTATTTGGGTCGTCGTGGAGCATATTGGGGTCCGGGTAGAACAAATTGAAGGCCATAGTTCCGTCATAGTCTAGATGTTTAGCAGCGTTGCAAAGCGTTTGAAATTGTTCTTGTTCTGACGTTGCTAATAGTAATGTTCTTGCCGGGATGGTAACGATCGGAAATTTTCGACCTACGTCGAAGTTTCGCATATCTGCTTTTATGAGTTGTAATTTTCCCTTAAGAGGTGCTGATTCTAATGCTCGTTTATGGGCTGCTTTTAACATTGGCTCGTATAAATCTATACCAACAACTTCCAAGCCATACTCCGATAAAGGAAGCGCTATGCGTCCTGTTCCTACTCCTATCTCGAGAATAGGGCCACCTGAGGCGATACATAAACTCTTATAGAACTCAATATCACTCGGGTCTGCGGATGAATAGAAAATGTCGTACCACTCCGCCCAGGCTTTGTAATCCATAGTTTTCAAAACAGGTATTAAATTCGCCCTACGGTCTTCATGAAATGTTGTCCGTATGAGTTCATGAAGGTGGGAATATGGGTGTAGTGGTAGAGAATGCCAGCATTGGTGTTTTTTAAAGCTTGTACCGCTGCACTTGGTGTTCCTGAAGCGTGACCTGAATCATGAATTCGTTGGAATGTGCGTTGCATTACTTTCTGGACTTTGGGGTTTTCGTTATCGCCTGGAAGGCCCATTGATTGTGCTAAATCGGTCGGGCCGATGAAGAAAACATCTATTTCAGGGACTGCAAGGATTTCTTCGAGGTTAGCCACTGCTGCAACATCTTCTATTTGTATGCAGATAAGCATTTCGCGGTTTGCGTCTACGACGTATTCATTAGTTGGCGAACCCCATCCAAAATCGGCCATCCGACCCCCTCCTAGACCTCTCATCCCAAGAGGGTGGTAGAGACATGCTTGCACTACAGCACGGGCTTCTTCTGCAGTGTTCACATGGGGAACCTGTACTCCCATCGCACCACGGTCTAAATATTTATTGATTACTGCCGGGTCATTCGTTTCAGGTCTCACAATTGGCGTTAGTCCGCGTATCTCAGCAGCCATTATCAAGGGGCCAATGTTGTCTGGGGTTATTGATCCGTGTTCGGCATCGAGCATTACCCAGTCGAAGCCGAGCTCGCCGATCATCTCGACAATCTCGGCTGATGGGAACTGTACAGATACTCCATAAGCCGGTTTCTTAGACTTTATTAGAGTTTTCATTCTGTTGACTTTTATTTGTCCCATGTACTAGGTTTTCCCCTCGGTTGGAATGGATGGCATTTTGCGCGTATGCCTCAAGCTGTTGTAATTATTGTAAATATGCCGACTATGTGTCGCCGGTATTGTCTCATCTGTTATTGACATGCCAACTTCACGGGCAGAGAATTTTTGTTTTGTTGTGAATTTCGTACCACCTGTTATCGAATATGGTCAAAGCTTGTTGAAATTCGCCACACTTGCTCTTGTATTGATTTAGTTTAATAGGTCCTTAATATTGACACAGCTCTCATCTCGACAGGTAAATTTGGGTACCGAAACAGCGTTCGAAACTCTGGCCAAAGCCAAAGAACTTGAACGTCAAGGACAATCGATTATTCATCTTGAGATAGGCGAGCCAGATTTTGATACCCCCGAACACATTCGTGATGCTGCCAAACAGGCTCTTGATGACGGTTTTACTCATTATGGCGCTTCTGCTGGTCAATTAGAGTTGAGAGAAGCGATTGCTAAACATCAAACTGAACGTCAGGGTTATACCGTTTCTCCAGATAACGTGATCGCGACTCCTGGTGGAAAACCAGTGATGTTTTTCACTATTATGGCTTTAATCGAAGATGGTGACGAAGTCATATACCCTAACCCAGGTTTTCCGATTTATGAATCGATGATTAAGTACATGGGAGGGACTCCTGTTCCGATGCAGTTGAACGAAGATACAGGCTATAACGCCGATATCGATAAACTGCGATCGTTGATATCTCCAAAAACTAAACTGCTTATTGTTAATTCTCCAAATAATCCTTGCGGAAGCGTTATCCCAGAGTCCGACCTAGAAGATATAGCCAATTTAGCTGTGGAAAATGACCTGATCGTACTTGCAGATGAAATCTACAAAGATATGTATTACGGAGATCAAACACATGTTTCAATAACAAAGTTCTCTGGGATGCGCGAGCGTACGGTAATTTTGGACGGATTTTCAAAGAGCTATGCCATGACTGGGTGGAGATTAGGATATGGAATATTCCCAGATTTTTTGGTCGAACCCGTTACTCGCTTAATGACCAATAGCGTTTCGTGTACCTCAGTGCATACCCAAATGGCCGGTATAGCAGCCTTAGAAGGCCCGCAGGATTCTGTGAGAGAAATGATGGCTGAGTTCACCAAAAGACGTGATCTTGTTGTTAATGGATTGAATTCACTTGCTGGCATTACCTGCCCAGTTCCAAAGGGTGCTTTTTACGCCTTCCCGAACATAACAGGAACAGGCATGACCTCAAAGCAATTTGCCGAGAAAGCTATGTACGATGCCGGCGTTGCCTTGCTTGCGGGAACTGCATTTGGCGAATTTGGGGCTGGGTACGTAAGAATATCTTTCGCTAATTCTCAAGAGAACTTGACAGAAGCTATTGAAAGACTTCGCAGAATACTTTAATTAGCTTCAGCGATTTTCATTATAAATGCTTTCATAAGGTCACCAGAGTTTGCATAGTCAATGGCACGAAACATTTTTTGAGTGGAACTCTTAACTTGTTTTTGATGAGCTTCTATTGTCGTTTTAGGATTTTCGTCGATTAGTCCCCATTCATCCGCAATCGCGCTCGCTTCACAGATTTTGGTCTTAGTCCGACTGCATCTGTAATTCTGTCGTATTTTCATTCCATTCTGACCTCTTGACTGATAACACTGCATCCTCCAATTTCCAAAGTCATTTCTATGCTATCGACTTCAAGTGATGACTGTTTCGTTATTGTTTTTGAAATTACTGAATCCGTCCGGGCGCACAGGAATATCTATACAACTACGCAGGTTTTGTCGACGTCGATTTAGGCGCTCCTTAAGTTCAATCTAAATAACTGTATTAACAGTAACAAGAACCTACCTGTAACCGAGTCAATTAGCACAAATGTATCGAAATATTGTTCTATTTTGTAGAAATAAATAGAACGTACGTGCTAATTTGTTCTTACATCAATAAGCAATACATATACATAGCAAAGGCAGAGAACAGCGATGGTCGCGAACGAAATTAAACACGTGAGAGAAGCAAACATAAAAGTGATTGGTGTGGGTGGTGCTGGATGTGCTTCGCTTGCTCGACTGGAAGAGCTTATGCCTCGATCCGCATCACTAATGGGTATCGATACAGGTTGTGCTACTGAAAATTTGTCTGCCGCAATTGCATCTATATCATTTGGGACAGGTTTTGGAAGTGGGGGAGATCCGGAAAATGCACGGCTCCAATTTGATGGAGTAGAGAGTCTCGTTCGTGAGTTTATTTCCGGTGCTGATGTGCTGATTATTCTTGCGGGACTCGGTAGGGGTACCGGATCTGGTGTCAGTCCCGAACTCGCACGTTTAGGACGTGAAGTCGGCGCCCTAACTCTTGCAGCAGTTCACATGCCCTTCGAATTTGAAGGTCGCTTTAGAAATTATTCAGCCAGGCTCGCAGCTAACGCTTTACGTTTGGAATCAGACGCAGTTATCTCGATAAGCAATGATGACCTTTCCGGCATAATTAGAGGCGGGAGTTCATCTCATAGTGCTTTCAATATTGCAGACAAAACTATTGTTAGCGCTGTGAACGCAATTGTCGCTGGTTTTGAAACTGATGTAGCACACGCCTCGCGTGTATTGGATTGTCTGAGACAGGCTGGTGAGTCAGTAGTGTTATCGGCGGAGTTAACTGGTAAATATTCCGTTGAAAATGTTGTATCGAAAGCTTTTGAATGCCGTAAAGCAAAGTTCGCTGAAGTTGAATCAGCGATGCTTCATGTTGAGGGTGGTATTAGTTTATCTCATGATCAAATACTGGAGATTGTTGATCAGCTTCGAAATCGAATCGGACCGTGGTCGAACATTCATTTAACGAGTAAAAGATTGATCGGAATGGGATCAGATATACAAATTACAATCGTTTTGGCTGGTGTTCAAGAAATGGGAGATCCGGTAGCTGAATTCGAGACGTTTGTGAATACTGATGGCAATCCAGATATAACCCAATCTGATCTTAGTTCCAACCAACGCTCGACGAAACAACGAGTACTGGAATTGATGCCAGTATCGTAGTTTATTTGCGACTAAAAAAGTGAGTTCCGCACCGAGGCGTGAAGGTGCGGAACTCACTTTTTTAGTC
>DBSW01000171.1 GCA_002306745.1 Dehalococcoidia bacterium UBA1332
TTCACGACTGGGTTAATAGGTAAGAATCATTGCTTTGACCAATCTTCTGATTTGGAGTTATTTGATGTTCGATGCGAAATTTCACATGCAGGGCTTCCTTCTAAAGGAGTTATGGGGTTTGTTGGTAACACTGGAATGGAATGGTCTGTTCCTGAAGATGAAATCACTGTTGCTCATGAATCCAGACGTAATCTTTCGTCGAACGGACAAAGCCCTAGGATCGCTTACGAAGTGTCGGACAACTTGGAGTCACATTTTGGAACGTCTTTGATTGCTACTCAGACCGAAAATTTTCTTGAACGGTACGCTGTAGGTGAATTTCAAAAAGATGATTCCGACGATCGGAGCCCATTTGCATTGTGGGTCTCATTTCCAGATCCACACGAGCCTTATGAAGCCCCACGTCGTTACGCTGAAATGTTTCCCCCCGAAGACGTTGTATTGCCACCTCAAAGAACTGATGAATATACGGATGGCACATCTCCTGAACGTAATAGGGTACTTGCGATGATGATGCGTCATACAGATGATTCAGACGACTTGCGACGCGGCGTAGTAAGTGTTTATCAGGCCATGACTAGGTTCGTTGATGACGGTGTTGGAAGGATTATGGACAAACTTGAGGCTTTGGGTTTGCGAGATGACACGATCGTAATTTTCACTGCTGACCATGGTGATTTTGCAGGCGAACACGGGATGATGGTTAAAGGAGGCGTTTTTTATGACGCCCTAGTCAAAGTCCCCTTAATTGTCTCTTGGCCTCAGGGTGGAGTACCCCAAGGGGTAGTCGATGATTCAATGGTTAATACGGTTGACATCATTCCTACTCTCCTTGAGCTCCAGGGTTTTGCTTCTTTCGAAGGTCTTGGTCGAGGCTGGCAGACTAAGCCAAATCGTAAGACAACGATTTTGTCAGACAAAGAGACAAGGTATATGCAAGGCCGTCCATTGCCCACAGTAACTGATGCGGGTCCTCGAACAACTGCTTTTTCAGAGTATGGAGCGGGAGGTCCTCCTGTAACTATGGAACTTCTGAACGGATTGGAAAAGCCATACGGATACCACACACTGATTGAAACACTCTGGGCTAGAGAAGCTGAAGGTCGTAGGAAGATGGTGCGAACTAAAAAATGGAAATACGTGACCGACCCGATGGCCCATGGAGCAACATTAGTTTCAGGCTCTGATGGAGGTCCTGACAACGTAGATGAGCTTTACGATCTCAATAAGGATCCATGGGAATTGTGTAACGTGGCGCATTGTCCAGAAAATCAATCGGTTATATCGGAGATGCGGTCGTTACTAGCCGGTTGGATGATTGATACGGAAGATCAAAGTCCTGTAGAAATACCAAAGACTATTGGAAGAGATTTGAATTTCTAATCACGTCTTACCTTTTGCGTTGGTAATGCGATAGGATTTTCACGATTTATTTTGTGGCAAGCTATATTTAAGATCTTCAAATAGAGGTCAAATTTAATGAATAGGTTTTGGAATGTAAGTCGCTTGCAGTTGTTGGTCTTGCCCGTACTGTTGTTGGTTTCGGTTGCCATAGCATGCGGATCTGGGGATGATTCGCTCGTCACCTCTGATGGCGCCGGCGAAGAAACGCAACGAGTGCGAATGGTTGACTCCAGTGAGGTATTTACAGAAGACGATATTAAGGCAATAGGCTGGAAGCCACAGAGAGATTTTGTTCTAGATTACCCTGGTACTTCTCTTGCTAAATGGGGATTTTTGAATAGCAAGGAATTAGGTATTCTGGTATATGCATCTGCGGATGATGCCAAAACTCTTGGCGTAACTGCAGCCTCTGAGCAGACATTTAGGCGTCCTGAAGACAATCAGGCGCCAGATGAGGGTATTGATCGAATCTCTTGCCGTGATGCAGCCGGGCAGTCTGCTGTTAAAGTGATTAACTCGGGTTCAGTAAAGGCCTTTTCAGCATCTTACCTTAAACCAAAAACTGATGAGACTCGTGAAATTGTTGCTCGAACATGCTCTAACCGATTTCCGACATATAACGACTACACGGTCATAGGTAATGTGGTTTTCATGTGCGAGGGTGATGGTCGTAATTTGCTGGATCCTTCTACAAATTGCGCAAAGATTCAAGAGTGGTTAACTGGTTCATAAGGCTCACTAGAACTGGAAGTAAATAAATTCTTCTGATACAGGGGCTCGAAGAGCCAGTATGGCTAAGAATGATGTCACTGTTATTGCTGTTAGTGAGATTGCTTTGACTACCTCGTGTCCCTGCCATATGGACTTTATTGACGGTCGATCTATAGCAGCGTGAATCCAGAGCGGTAATGCGTAAATCAGTGCGGTTATTGCTAAAGCTTGGGCTAGTTTACTGTCCTGACTTTGTCCTACAGCGTTTTCCACTAAGTAGGTTATGTCACGTTCTCTAAATAGCATCCAACTCGCACCAATCACAATAAAAGTTATTATTGTGGGTATAGGTTTTGGGGCTGAAATTCGGATAACCTCAAATCCCCTCCATACAATTAGCAATATTGCATGGAATATCCCCCAAAGTACAAAATTCCATCCGGCTCCATGCCAAATCCCTCCGAGTATGAACACTATTGCTAGATTGATTGATGTACGTCGGATGCCTTTTTGATTTCCACCTAGAGGTAGGTAAACATAATCTCTTAACCACTCAGACAGAGTGATATGCCAGCGTTTCCAGAAGTCGCTAGGGGACTTAGCTAGCCATGGATGCCGGAAGTTGATCGACAAATCGATTCCTAGAATGCGAGCAGTTCCGCGTGCGATATCCGTATATCCAGAGAAATCTGCGAGAATCTGAATACCGAACGCGAAAATACCAACCCAGAGCATTGCTGAGCCTGGTTGACCTGTTGAAAAAATGCTGTCAACAATCACCCCAAGGTTGTCTGCTATAACTAATTTTTTGAGCAGTCCCCAACTTATCAGTGCACTTCCGCTGTAAATTTTATTGGTGTTGAAGCTCCTCGGTGCTTCGAATTGCGGTATCAGATTAGATGCCCGCTCTATTGGTCCAGCGATTAATTGTGGGAAGAAACTAACGAATAAAGCCGTGTCTACGAAGCTCGTTCGAGCGGACATTCTACGCATGTAGACGTCGATGCAGTAGCCAAGCGACTGGAAAGTGTAGAATGAAATTCCTATGGGCATAATTATCCTTAAGTTGGATTCGAAATTCTTGAGCCCCGCTTGACCTAACAGTTCTGCAATATTCTCCACGAAGAAGCCTGAGAACTTAAATAAAATTAATGTTCCGAGTGTCGCAGTAATGGCAATTAGTAAGTAACGAGTTGAGTTTTTCCGATCGGAATCGATTTGATTAACAGTGACATAGGTAACGATGGTGTAGCCTGCGAGTATCAATGCTAGCCTAGGATCGATGTACGAATAAAATCCGTAACTGCCTGCCAGAAGAATTAGATTTTGAGTCCGGCAGTTTACTAGCCAATAAACGATCAACGTACATACTATAAGCAGACCGTACTCTAGTGATAGGAATGTCATTGTTCGGCCTGTGAACCGTAAACTGAGCTCGATGAGTTAGTTATCGACATTAGGAATGATTCTGTGTATTGGTCCCGAAACCTGTGTTTTAGGTGATAACCGTCGTAGTACATGGCAGCGTCAATGAATCCGGTTTCAAGGATTTTGTTCATGTCGAGATAACGTATGTTGTGCTCGGCAAGGTAGTTTTGTAGTTCATTTGAATACTTTGCCAGTTCTGAAGTTTCGTTTGGTGTGCCATCATGATTTGGTCGGGGTGCCACTCGCACTAAAACCAGTGCAATATTGATCTCATTGGCTATGTCGATGAACATAGGCAAGAAAGAGTCATTGACAGTAACTTTGAATTCACCGTGAAATTTTGGTTGCTGAATTAGATCTGCTTGCTCCCTAAGATTCGAAGCCGAGAAAAATTCGTCACTACGCGCAGATAGATAGGTGTTTTCTATGCCTGTAATTTCAGCGGCTAACCAAGCGACAGGATCGCTGGAGCGTCTATTCGGTAGATTAGACAGAGGATAAAATTTACCGAAAGCGTCCTTGAATTTTTCTAGGATTGAACGCGACTTAGCAGGAAGCTTTTCTAAGTCTTTGACGTCTTTCGTTAATGAGTTGACTAAGCTGTCATCTTCTATCCCTGTGAAGTAAATTGGCCGTGTGATTAAGTCATCGTGGAAAAATATGAAAACCTGACTCGGACGCTTTTCTGCTTGTGCTACTACGTTCGAGAGTTGTAGATACCAAATACCTGGTGCCGTTCCATCTATTGCAAGCGAAACAGTTTTCGCACCCGTTAGCTCGCTTATAAGATCTGGATTAATTCGCGTGTCTAATAATGAGTTGCCAATAAAAACATTCTCGGCACGTGAAGCATTGAAATTGTTAACTCTTGCTTGATCAAAAGGTTCAATTATTGTCGATCTGCCGGGTAGCATAGGGACGATCAGAATTGTTGCTGTGCATGCAAGTATTGTGAGAATCGTGCGGCATCGTAAAGGTGATATGGCTTTCTTCGGCATCAAGTCAGTATCAAGTTTAACCATTGCCCCCCAGTGTAGTTCATTATGCTATTGCCGCCGAAGTTTAGTCGAAGACATCTGTAACATGCGCATCTATTGTTGATCCGATCCGGGTTTCACACTGTCAAAAAGATCGCATTGCAAAATTTCTTTTTGACTTTTCGGGATTGTTTGTTTGATATGTTCTACATTTTTCATCTTATCTAGGTGAAAAATTTATTGATCAGAAAAGGATATTTTTACGTGAAATCGAATCCAATTAAAGCGGGAGTTGTTCGAGGTGACTTACAAATTGGCACTTGGATAAACATGCTAAGAAACCCGGCGATGTTGACACTTCTTAAGCAGACAGGTCTAGATTTCGTGCGAATCGACATGGAGCATTCATCACCGTCAATCGAGACCGTTGCAGATTTTGCCGTTATGGGAAGGGCAATAGATTTGCCTGTTATGGTACGACCACCTGAGGCTAATCGAGAATGGATTACAAGACTGCTGGATATTGGTGTTTATAATATTCACTGTCCACAAGTTGATACCGTTGATCATGCCGCCGAGATTGTTGCAGCATCTCGATATACCCCGCGTGGTTCCAGAGGTATGGCAAGTTCTACTCCAGGCAATGACTTCGATGACCAGATGCCTATCATGGATCGACTGAAGTTTATAAATGACCAAGTTTTTATAACAGTTATGTTTGAATCAGCACAGGCGTTTGATCATATACATGAGATCGCCGCTATGGACGGGATCGATGCATTGACACTGGGCCCGCAAGATCTAGCTCAAGACCTAGGAGTTTTTGGCACTGCTGATCAGAATAAAGTACTCGATGAAAAAAGAATGCAGGTTGTCGAGGCGGCTAATAGATTCGGTAAAACTTGTGCAATGTTAGTGGACTCAGCCGAGCAAGCTCGTAAATGGCGAGATGCTGGAGTACTGCTGCTAAATTATTCTTCAGACGCCAGTGTTCTGCAGGCTGGTTACGAGTCTGCGATGAGTGAAATCAAGAGCTAAAGCCTAAAATATATGCCTGTTTGTAGTCCAAATTCAAAGTGACGTAGTTAAAAAGCCGATCGATCGAGTTTGATATACCTGATAATAAGAATCCCCGGACTAAAGTTGGGTGCTATTGGAACGATAGTGTTACAAAGATTCCCGCCATGCAAAGAGTTGCGCCACTTAATGTAAATCGAGTTGGTTGCTCTCTCAGTATGGTTGCTGCAAATAAAACAGCCCACATAGGTGAAGTGTTTATTAAAACAACCACAACGCTAGGCGGGGCGTTGTCTAGAGCGATCACGAAGGTTAATGCGCTTAGACCGAATAATACTGCACTTCCGAGTAACCTCAATCCATTGCCATTGATGACCCGTGTAATTCTAATGGCTGGAAAACTGATTGAAATTACTGCGAATATGATTGCAGGTACGAGACTTCGAATTGTTGCCGCAATGACCGGCGAAGTGCCCTCCAGTCCAATCACCGTCGAAAGAAATCCAACTGCCCATAATAGTGAAGTAATCACTCCTAGCGCAATCCCTGTGTAGTCACCTTTTAGTAGGTGCCAGTAACGGTTTTCTAGTGACTTTACTTGTATTACTGATGGCATGTTTGTATCGCTGGTATCCATCGGGGGTTTTAAATTCAATAGGATCACACCCAGTATGATCAAAGTAGCGCCCCCAATTACGCTTAGTTGAGGTTCGTCACCTAGAAAAATCCAGCCGGCAAAGACTGAAACCATGATGAAGATTGATTGGGTGGTTGGATAAACAGCGGTTACAGTCCCACGAGATATAGCCAGCCAAAAAATTAATGACCCTACGGTATTCGCAAGAGCACCACTTGCCAGGTATATAGCTGATCTGTGATCAACGGTTAAAAGTGTGTTTATTTGGCCAATAACGAATAAGACTGTTATCAAAAAAACTACGCCGAACCATACTTGCGCAGTAACTATGTGATGCGGTCGAACGTTTTTCGTTACACCCTTGGTTACTACACCCGTCAAAGCCCATAATATGGCGTTTATCACGGCTGACAGTTCACCCATCATTATCGTGATTTAAAGTTCATTTGATCGGTGATTTATAACATGGAGAATTGCCGCAGATCCTAATTTCAAAACATCTTCTGGAGGCCGTCGCATTTTCCCTGATGGAGTTTTGAATTTCTTCCCCGCTTTGAGGTCAGACAATGTCGCCCAAAGCCATCCAACGTTAATTTCGGACCTTTCATTTGTGGCTTTCAGCTCAACATATTTTTCTGTGTCTGCAGTTATTAATTTAGTG
Source organism: Dehalococcoidia bacterium UBA1332 (assembly GCA_002306745.1). Classification (GTDB taxonomy): domain Bacteria; phylum Chloroflexota; class Dehalococcoidia; order Lucifugimonadales; family Lucifugimonadaceae; genus Lucifugimonas. The sequence goes on from DBSW01000171.1 coordinate 6,836, forward strand.
AAATAGATGTGGTCAATGTGTTGATGATTACCTTCTTTATTGTCGAATACATTTTCAAGCATGATGCTGTGCGGTGCCGTTACCTGATCTAGGTTGGAGATTTCTATTTGGGGTTGTGTAGGGATTATTTCAACGTCAAACCCTGTTTCTTCCTTAATTTCTCGTAGGGTGGTCTGCACGGGATCTTCATTTTCGTCTACATGTCCACCCGGCGGTAGCCACTCTTGGACTTTTTTATGCCAGTGCAACAACGTAGCGTCATCGTGCACTACGAACCCGGTAGCTGTGAAGTGTCGGATTTTTGGTTTAAGCATTCTTACTTGTTTTTAGGTATCCAGAAAATAATTATGTCCCCAAATGAGATCTCTGACGTGTCAATGCACGCATAATCGTAGGTGTTTTCGTAAGGTTTAAGTGAGTAGAGCCACCGGAACAGCATGGCCCTCGAAGGGAGTTTGCTGATCGGGTGGCTCTACTCTAGAGGTGCCCTACTAGCAGGGCGCCCTACTCTAGTGCAGGGCACCTCGTTTGGTACTAGACATTAAAACAGACCACCTCCTTCTTTGAATCATTACTTCGGGCAGTAGAGTTTCCCTGCCCACGGTCGCCGACCCAGTAAAGGGTTTGGTCAACACCGATTACTGGATTATATGAGATGTGTCCGCATTGGTGTCTAGTAGTTGCAGCACGTTTCTGTTATTTAAACCTCACGCAAATCCGTCGTTGATTTGTGGCTTGATTTATCCGAGTAGTTATGTGTGCAAATAGCGTTTAAACCGTTAAGTTTATTGCTGTATTTTCTTCACTCAAACTTAGAACCAATTTGCTTTATCAACTTCGTTTCTTAGTGGTTTTTGATCAGAAAAATTCCTGAAATTTTCGACAACAATTTCATATCTTCGTTCATCGAGATTAGCGCCGCCAAGAGCTGCTGTGTGCGGTGTCAGAATAGTGTTCGGAGCATCCCAAAGAGGATGGTCTTCGGGTAAGGGCTCAATTTCATATACGTCAAGTCCGGCTCCTCCGATTTGACCTGAACGGAGCGCATTATTGAGATCATGAAGTTTAGTGGTCATTCCTCGGCCTATATTGATGAATATCGCTGAATTTTTCATCAATACGAATTTCGTTGAATCGAACAAACCTTCCGTAGAAGGCGTGTGCGGGATCGTCAGGACTACGAAATCAGCATGCGGGAGTTGGTCATCGAGTTGGTCTGGAGAAAACATATCGTCAACCCATTCGGGCTTATCTTCTCGACGCCCATCGATTCCAAGTACGCGCATACCGATTGCTTTACATAGCCTTGCCGTTTCGGATCCGATTCCTCCAACACCCACTATGAGAACTGTAGATTCGGGAAGAAAAATATCATGATGAGGTGTTTCTAGTGCCTCGTATTTTCGTTCTTTTTGTTTATCGCGATATACATTGAAGTGTTTTGTGAAATTGATGATATACCCGAGTATTTGTACGGAGATATGATCGTTGTAGATCTCTCGAAAATTTGTGACTTTGGTGGGGTGTGCGATTAACTCATCAAAGTAGTATCCCGCCGCCGGTGCGGCTGCGGGGGCTTGAAGCCATCGTAGGTTTGGAGCTGCAGCTATTAGTTCGGGGTTCATCGTTCCAAATGCTGCATCTGCATCCTTAAGCTCTTTAGCCGCTTGCTCTTGCGTTTCTGGTGCGACAATTTTCCAACTTGGAGCGCTATCCAGTAGCCGAGGTATCCATTGTTGGAAAAGGTCCGTCTGAGGTGGTAGAAATACAAACTTATTTACCATTTACTGACTCTGATTTCCTTAAAAAATTAATTCAAGTTTAAACACGGTATATTTACCGTATATTTCGGGATTCGAAAGCACAGTTGAGCAGATTTTAGCACCTTAACTCGTTACATTTTCTATGTGCAACAATTATTAGATTGATATGTAAATCGATTTGACGGTGTATCCTTTTTAAGGATCTGATCATGAACATTGGTGATTTTGAAATAGACTTGCCTGATCCACCGCTTCAGGATCCGCATTGTATTGCGATTTTGAAGCCATGGATTAATGTCGGCAACGTAGGAAAAATCGTTCTAGCTAGACTTCGTAAGATATATTCAACGGAGAATGTTGGTCAGTTGAGTCGACCTAGTAAATTTTATGATTTTACTCGTTATCGGCCGGAGATTAAATTAATTGATGGTCGTCGCTCAGTACGTGTCCCGAACACTACAGTGACCTACAGTCGCAGACCCAGTGAAAATGACTTCGTTTTTATAGAACTTTTGGAGCCACATTCATGGGCCGAGGATTTTAATGATTCCGTGATCGATTTGATCAAAAATTTAGGTGTTGTTCGTTATGTACAAATTGGGGCAATGTACGACTCGGTTCCACATTCTCGAGAACTTTCAGTAACTGGATCTGCCCGTGGATGGCAACCCACCGCAGGTTTCCGAAAAGTTCGATTGGGTAGATCACGATATCAAGGGCCAACATCGATGGCGTCACAAATTTCAGAACGTATATACTCTGAACTAAATTTGGAGACTCTTTCACTGATGGTTCATCTTCCCTTATACCTCAAACTTGACGATGATTTTGCTGGTGGAGCTCGTATTTTAAAACTTCTCTCGGAATTGTATGGTTTTAGCGCTGTGTTGCCCGAGATTGAAATGGGTGAAAAGCAATATGACCAAGTCGGCCCGGCCATGATAGATAATCCTGCGCTACAGGAGATGGTTGAACGATTTGAAAGGGAATGCGATATAGCTGCAGGCTCCATCTCTGATAACGATCAATCAGATACAGATTCGGATTCCGCTGGTATTTTGTTATCACCCGAGATAGAGCAATTCCTTAGCCAGTTTGCTGAAAACGAAGATCACTCAGAATCTGATGAAGATGAACTAGGACTCGTGTAAAGCGCAATGATGCCTAGAGCTTTAGCTCTTTTTTTGTTTTCAGCAAGTTTTTGTTTATTTGTCATTTCTTGTGGCGGCAAACCAGAATCTGCATCTGAATTCGAAAAGATTCGACCAAGTGAATTTGTGTTTGATATCTCGAGTTTGGATGGAATAGGCTTCAAGAAAGTCAGAGAGTACGATATTACGGGGTTACCTGATGCTTTATCTGCGTATATGGGATATTACAGACCGCTTGAAAGCGACCCGGTGCAGTACGAAGTTCGTTTTTATTCAGATCACCTTGAAGCATCTAGTATCGGTGTAGAGTTTGCTGATGAGGTGACTGGCGAAGATGCAATATTACGATCTGCAGATCTCCGTTGGGCAGCAGGCGCAAGGGACCGGTTAGTTGGTAGTGGTTGGAGGTATGGTCTCTACTCACTTTACGCTGACTATATTGTTCTAGGGAACATGGTTTTGTTATGTGAAGGTAGAGATTCTGATCAATCTTTTGCGCGATGCGAGGCGCTCATTAGAGCCGCTTCTTTAATGGAGTGAAGTTATCCATCTTATCTATCTTAGACGATGGCTTTTATGGATTTTTGATTGCTCTATTTGTTGGTAACCGTCACGCCTGATAGTTTTTCGACATAGCTCAAAATTCCAGAGTGATCGTTGCCGCCTTCGCCCCAGGCCACCAGTGACTTGAATACTTGTTGAAGGTTTGCGGTGACTTGCAATGGGAGGTCTAGATCGTTAGCCGTTTTTGCTGCGTTATTGATGTCCTTATAGTGAAGTTCAATACGGAATCCTGGAGCGAAATTGCGTTCGAACATCATTGGGGCTTTGGCGTTCATGACATTTGATCCCGCGAGTCCACCGTTAATCGCATTGAAAACGGTTTCGGGGTTTACTCCGGCCTTAGTTGCCAGCACTAATGCTTCGGCTAGTGCATGTATGTTCGCTCCAACGATAATTTGGTTAGCGAGTTTTGTGGTATTACCTGCTCCGCTATCTCCACATAGCACTGCTGACTTACCCATTACGTCAAACAGTGGCCTTGCTCTTTCGAAGTTGTTGGCGTTCCCGCCGACCATAATCGCTAGATCGCCCGATATCGCCATGGGTTCACCGCCGGATACAGGTGCGTCTAGAAATCCTACATTCTTGTCTAAACAAGCGGCGTGTATGCGCTGCGAGACGCCGGGTTCGATAGATGACATATCTACAATTAGTTTTTCAGGTGAAGCTCCAGCAAGAAGTCCGTTTTGTCCTAGAACTACAACCTCTGAGTCTGGTGAGTCAGGAACCATGAGGATGGTTATATCAGACTTCGATGCGACGTCTGCAGCCGAGGTGCCGGCTTGCGCACCCTCTGCGACTAATTCTTTAACCGCCGGTGCTGAACGATTGTAAACGGTGAGTTGATATCCAGCATTGACCAAGTTTTTGGCCATTGGTCTGCCCATGATTCCGAGTCCGACAAATCCGATTCGCTCAGCCATTATTTGTGATTCCTTAGGTTTGTTATGAAATAGTTGATATATATTAGGAGTATCGAGAGACTCGATTATATGTGGGGCGTATGGTCAATGTGACACCAGTAGATCATACTGCTCAATCGTAGGTCAGAATACGAACGGCTTTTCTCGTGGAAAGTCGAGAGCATTATTCATCATCTTTCCAGAAGCGTTCTTCAATGAATGTGTAATCGGTTGATTCCAGTCGTGCTCCTACATCTTCGATCATTTGCGGGTGCCCACAGGCGTATACGCAGGTTTCGTTGGGATCAAGACCGAGTTTTTCTAGATAATCTTCGACCAATGTGTTGATCCGCCCTTGAGCGCCCGTCCAATTAGCGTTCCGTTCTTCGGCTGGTCGAGAGACAGAAGGGTAAAAGTGAATGAAATCATTTTCTTCTGCAAGTTTACTGAGTTCTTCGTCGTAACCGAATTCGTCTAGATAACTAGCGCCTTCGAGTACGTGGAACTGGTACTCCGTTCTTTCGACTCCATCAACTGGAATTGGCCAATCTGAGTCATTGAGAAACTTTCTCAGCATTGATATGTACGGAACTACCCCAGTAACGGTTCCAACGAAAATATGGTTTTTGAATCCAGGTTGTAATACGAATATTCCCTTAGCACGGGGGCGTAGGGTCATTTCAGCTCCGATTTCCTGATGTTCCAATAGTGGCGTTAGATGTCCACCGTGTTCGACTGGGACGATCTCTATAAATAGTTCGATAAAGTCCTCATCCGGCGATGAGGAGATCGAGTAGGGTCGTTCGAGACCTTCCACGCCTATCGTACAGTACTGGCCAGGTTTGAAAGTGAAATCCTGTGCTGGCTTGATCCAGAACTTTACTAAGTCCTCTGTGAGATCTTCTCTGTTCACCAGTTCACAAGTTGTAAAGCGCCCTTTAATTGCTGGGCGTGTAGCATCTGCCATAGTTTACTCCGTACGAACTTAGAAAATTTCGACCTCCAGAATACCGTAAAGAATACGGTTTCGAGTGATATCAAATGCTCTATTTTGCTAAACCATACCTTGGATAACGAAGCAGATGGGCTTGATGAGGTATTAATTGCTAGTCCGGTGTTAGACTTCGCGTCACCTTAGTA
>DBSW01000213.1 GCA_002306745.1 Dehalococcoidia bacterium UBA1332
CGTTACACCAAGGACACCCGTGAGTTTCGCCGTTACCAATATGGAACAGATGGCAGCTTTGATCCAGGTAACTTTTGCCCTGGAATGCCGTTGGATGCTAATGGCGCGGCAACGATGGAGTACTGTGAGCAAGAGGTCCGTTATGGACGAGCAACGCCTCGGTTGATCGTCAACTATGATGTTAACGACGACATTATGGTCTTTGCGAGCTTTGCCAGGGGTTACAGCGCTGGCGGGATGAACGGCGATATCCGTATGCGTCCCTTTGAGCCGGAGATTTCAGACAACTGGGAAATTGGGATGAAGAGCCGTCTCGCTGACGATCGGTTACAGTTAAACGTAAACGCATTTTTCAATGATTACGAAAACCAGCAGATCACTGTCAGTCGGATACAGAACGGACAGCCTACTGCGGATTTGATTAATGCTCAGAAAGCTACCCTGAAGGGGGTCGAGATGGAGATGCAGGCGACGCCCATGGCGAATCTCTATCTTACAGCGTCGATGGGCTACATTAGTGGTGATTATGATGAGTTCACGACGACCGATACCAGATTGGTGGGTGTTGCTCCGAACATCGTAAGTGAAGAGTTCATCAATGATTTTGGTTATCTCGATTTTCCTTCTGGGAGTAACTGGAGTCTTCATGCTGCCTACGAGATCCCGATGGATAATGGCGGCATGGTCACGGTCGGAGCGGGCTGGTCCCATCGAGGCGATTTATATAGCACACTTCAGCAGTACGAGACATCCATACAGGAAGCCTATGGCCTTTTGGACGCTCGGATTGTCTGGGACCTGTCTAACAATAAGACGAGCGTTGCGATCTGGGGCACCAACCTCAACGGTAAAAAGTACTTTAGAGGAGCTTTGGACCTTGCTAGCGGAGAGTTGATCAACGGAGATACTACCGACAAGTATGGCAGAGCGATTAATGCTGATTTAGGTTATACGATCATCTATCCTGCTGAGCCGAGACGTTTTGGGATCACCTTGACCCATAACCTGACAAACTAATGACAGGAAATAGTTTGTGAAACAACAAAAGGGAGGCATAGCCTCCCTTTTTTGTATAGTTCAAATCTGCAAAACTTGCCTTGAAGAACGCTTGACAGTGGTTCCAGCGCTTCGGGATTAAAGAAATAAATCGGAAGAATAAATTGAAATACCTAACATTAGTTTGGATCGTTATTGGTACGCTCGGATTTACGAATGCATCAATGGCAAAGTCGTTACCCACAACCAAGGCGGATCGTGTTGGCATGTCTGCTGAGCGGCTTGATCGCATCACTCAGATGACTCAACAATATGTGGATGAGGGTAGGGTTGCTGGTGTGATTACTATGGTCGCGCGGAACGGCAAGTTGGTTCATTTTGAGGCAGTCGGCAATAAAGGTACCGAGGATCCCAGACCCCTACAAAAAAATGATTTGTTTCGTATTTACTCGATGACCAAACCGATAACTGCGACGGCCGCGATGCAGTTGTATGAACAGGGAAAGTTTCACATGAACGACCCTGTTCACAAGTTCATTCCTGAGTTTAAGGATTTGACTGTGTTAAATGAGCGAGGTGAGCAGGTGCCTGTGAGAAATCACATGACCATGCAGCAATTGCTCTCGCATACTACGGGGCTGTCTTATGGATTTGATCCTCAAAATGATCCTGTTGATAAGCTTTATGTTGACGCGAACCTCTGGGAGCAGGAAGACCTAGACGCGTTTACGAAGGTTGTCGCCAAGTTGCCTTTGAAGTTTGAACCTGGCAGTGCCTGGCATTATTCGATCGCCGTTGATGTCACCGGTGCGGTTATTGAGCGAATATCAGGACAGTCCTTTGAGGAATACCTCAAAGAAAAAATCTTTGACCCTCTGGGTATGGATGATACTTTCTTTCAGTTGCCTGCTGACAAAAAAGCACGATTTTTGCCAAACCATTATTGGGATTATCAGAACAACAAACTTCTTGCCATGGACACTGAGCTACTGGTGCGAACGGGAGCATTGCTTCCAGGAGCAAGTGAAAAAAGCGCTATGTTTAATTTTGATGAGGTCTCACTTTATTCTGGAGGAGGGGGCCTTATTTCTACGGCGATGGATTATCTGAAATTTGCTGAGATGATGCGAAATGGCGGTGAGTTAGGTGGAGTTCGGATACTAGGTGAAAAGACAGTTAAGTATATGGCTAAGAATCATCTTACTGCGAGTATTACATCAAGTGATATGGGAGAGTCTCCGGTATCGATTCTTGGTGAACGCGATTTGGGCGCGGGTTTTGGTTTAGGCTTTGGCGTCGTCGCTGACACTGTCAAAACTGGTGTTCTAGGTAGCAACGGAGAGTTTAGCTGGGGTGGCGCCGCAGGAACCGTGTTTTGGATCGATCCCGTTGAGGAAATGGTTGTCGTAGGAATGATCCAGTTGATGGGCTCACCATGGAATCTGCGATCTGACTTGAAAGTAGCTGTATATCAGGCGATTACGGACAGTTACGAATAGCATTGGATTCTTGAGACTGATTTAACTGTGAAAGTGATATGAGCCTTTCTGCTGATCAGATCGAGAACTGCTGTAAAAACGACGATATCGGAAGATTTTTAAATTTACTTAATCAAAATCAATAATATATAGGCTTGGACTGAAACTTCCCTGCGGTAATAGAAAAGCGTCCAAGTCTGATTTGATTTTGAGCCTGTCAGAACAACAGCAGCGTGTTCTAAGGGTTCGCTCGAATCATCGACGCTGGCCTGTAGAGGTCGCCGTCCTGTAAAAACCCGTCTCCGCCTTCACTGAGTGGTTTGTGGTCGTACATGCCTGGCGCATCGGGCAGGTGGCCACTGTAATAGGACTTATCGCCGAAGAAGTGAAGTACTAGGTTACGTCGAATGGCCAACGTGTCGTCGTTTTTCCCTCCAGAATGGATGCTGTGAGGGTGCAGTATGACCAAGTCGCCGGGTGCGACGTCAAATCCTGCAATGTCCCATGACGATGGGTCCTTCTCTAGGTCCGCCGTGATGTCCGGAAGCCGAGGGAAATTACCGGCTGCTCCCCATAAAGGTTCTGTGGGATCCTTGGGGTTAAAAGTCGATCCATCGTACATAATGCCTTTGTGCGAACCGCGCACAATCCGGACCGATTGCTCTTTGGTCATCTCGACCAGTGGTATCCAGAAATTTGCCCAGTGCTCCCCGCCCAAGGGCCAATAGACGGTATCCTGGTGCCAGTAAGTAGGTAGGGATTTACCTTGCTTCAGAAAAACCTGTTCGGCAAAAAAACCGACATATTCTGAGTCCCACAACTCTGCCGCGATAGCACCGAAATTACTCTCCAGAACCAGGTCACTGTACATTTTGTAGGCCTTCGGATTTGCGTTATCGAGGAAGTTGATGTTATCTCCTCTGGGATTGCCGACGGCGATGGGTCCAGGATTGGCGATCGACCACTCGAAGCACTGGTTGAGCCTGGTCAATAGGTTCTCCTCGATGACGTTTGGCAGTTTTACGATGCCATCTTGCTCAAAATCAAATTTTTGCTGCTGCGTGAGCAATGGGCTCATTCGATACTCCAAATGATTTTCTACTTAGTGACAAATTACACTAGATGTGGGTTGATGATAAGAGAAGGCTAAGTTCGACAACATTGAAGTTAATCGATCGTATACCCGAACGTCATATTCAGGGGTGGTCCAGGTCACAATGTACTGATTTGGCGGTTAGTGTTGCTGCTGAGCTCCGATTAACGGGACACCGAGGGGATCAATCTCAACCTTATAAACTAAAGTTAATAATCGGCGTGTGAAATAAAAAAGGGAGGCTCAGTCTCCCTTTTTTATGCCTGATTCAAAAATCTTCAAGGCACCTTACATAAACCGCCATCCATGTTGATCGCACAGCCGGTGAGGTAGGAAGACGCATTACTTGCCAGAAACAAGGCGGTATTAGCGCACTCTTCAGCCTCTCCCATTCGCCCCATGGGAAGACGGGCCCCGGCTTTATCCATAAATTCGTCGAGGCTCTCTTCAGGATTAAGCTGGTTGTATCGCCGCACAATCTGGTCGCTTTTGATTGAA
>DBSW01000176.1 GCA_002306745.1 Dehalococcoidia bacterium UBA1332
ATTTCAAAGATTTCATTGACCTATTGGTAGAGTAATACCTATACTTGAATGCAATACATCTATGTCTTTGATGTATTTTCCAATATTCGTACAAGAGATACGATCACACTAGATTACGGATTAAGATCACCGTTGGTAGAATTACGAATCAACGAAGGCGAAAGTTTTGAAGGCTTTCTACGGCGCTTCACCAAGCGAGTGCAACAGGAGTCCATTATTTCCGAGGCGCGTCGGAGGCAACACTTTGAGCCACCCAGCATCACTCGGAAGAAAACCGCTGCTGCTAAGAAACGCAAGAGTATGAAGGCAACACTTAAGAATATGTAGTGACCGGCCAAAAGTTATAGATAGATAACAAACACCTCGACATGATCGAGGTGTTTTTTTACTAAAAATTTTCACACTCGGTTAACAAATTCAAGGCTATAGGCTATGACTTTATTCCGGGGACGTAGGACAATAAAATTAGATTTCAAGTAACGAGTAAGATTTAACATATATTCGCTTTTCAGAGGAGCTCCTAAATTGAAGTTTGGGATAGTTGTGTTCCCCGGCACATGGAGCGAAACCGATACGCACCACGCTGTGCACGGTGTATTGAATCAAGAAGCCGAATACATCTGGCACGGTAAGGACAACATAGAACAATTCGATGCGATAATTCTCCCGGGGGGGTTCTCCTACGGCGATTTCCTTCGCTGCGGTGCGATCGCGCGCTTTTCACCCGTTATACAAGCAATTCGTCAATTCGCAGATAGAGGAGGCCCTGTAATTGGTATCTGTAATGGCTTCCAAATTCTGTGTGAATCAGGACTACTTCCAGGCGTTTTGATGCGCAATGACCATCTAGAATTCCGATGCATCTGGACGGATCTTCGGGTAGAAAATTCAAATACGATATTCACTTCAGAGACAATTAAAGGTCAAACGTTACACATCCCCATGTCCCACGGTGAAGGCAATTATCAAGCGGATGACATTACTATCCAAAAACTGGAAGACAACGACCAAATAGCTTTCCGTTACGCTGATTCAGATGGGAATGTGGCAACTGAAATAAACCCAAACGGGTCGATCAACAATATAGCTGGAATCATCAACGATAAAGGAAACGTAATGGGAATGATGCCACACCCTGAAAAGGCATCAGAAAAGTTGATTGGCGGGGACGATGGAAACCTGATCTTCAAATCCATGATCCACAACTTGGTTGGAAGAATGACCTAAAGTTGAAATGCAATGTTCAATCAAGCACTTAAGAAATGGACCCAATTTTTCAAATGCCCGTAAGCAAGGATACCCTAGAAGAAATAGCGCTTAGTAGTGACGAGTATGAAGCGATCGTCGACAGGCTCGGTCGAGAACCCAATCCGCTGGAACTAGGACTTTTTGGTGCTCTTTGGTCAGAGCATTGTGGATACAAACACACAAAAGCCCTTCTACGCACCCTCCCCTCTTCTTCCGATCGTCTACTGGTAGCACCGGGTGCTGAAAATGCCGGAGTTGTTGACTTAGGAGACGGATTAGCAGTCTGCTTCAAAATCGAGTCTCATAATCACCCTTCTGCTGTTGAACCTTTCGAAGGTGCAGCGACTGGAGTGGGCGGAATAATCCGAGACATTTTCGCCATGGGTGCAAGACCAATTGCACTATTAAACTCTCTTAGATTCGGATGCCCAAATGATGCACACACTCGCTATTTGTTGAACGGAGTGATCGGCGGAATTTCTTCCTACGGAAACTGCATTGGTATACCGGACGTTGGGGGAGAAATTTTCTTTTCTGACAGATATCAGGGCAACCCCCTAGTCAATGCAATGTGTGTCGGTTTGATCGAAGAAGGTAATGTCGCCAGCGCATCTGCGCGCGAACCAGGGGATCTACTTTTGCTTGTTGGGGCAGACACAGGTCGGGATGGCATCCATGGTGCTTCAGGGCTTGCGTCTAGATCGTTCGAAGAACAAGCCGAAATGCGATCTGCTGTTCAAGTCGGCAACCCTTTTTTGGAAAAAGTCCTTATCGAAGCCTGCCTAGAATCTATTAAACTGCCAGGTGTAGTTGGACTTCAAGACTGCGGAGCTGCAGGGATAACATCTGCTGCCATCGAAATGGCCGAACGCTCAGGCATGGGGCTCAAATTGATGATCGACCGAGTACCTAGAAGAGAAGAAGAGATGACCCCATATGAAGTGATGCTATCAGAATCACAAGAACGAATGCTGTTAGCGGTGACGCCAGGTAAAGAAGCATCTGTTTTTAGTTTGTTTGAGAAATGGGATCTAGACGCTACTGTGATCGGTGAATTCGAAATTGGCGCGGACGTTCGTATTTTTGATAAAGATGATGAAGTCTCCTCCACTCCTGTAGTCACGCTTACCGATGCACCTGAATATAAACTCACAGGTAAAAAACCTGATTGGCTGAGTGATATACAAAAAGCAGATCTCACTAAAATTCCGTTGCCGCTTAAGCGGCCAGAATTGATCCTACTACAGATGCTGTCCTCACCAAATATTGCGTCGAGATTTCCGATATACAGGCAATACGACTACCACGTTCAGACAAACACCGTAATCGAACCAGGAGGAGACGCAGCTGTGCTTAGATTGAAAGGTTCCAAACGGGGAATTGCAGTTTCTACTGACTGCAACGGACGCATCTGCTATCTCGATCCGAAAATTGGGACAATGATCGCCGTGGCTGAAGCCTGCAGAAATCTATCTGTTACCGGTGCGGAACCTGTTGCACTCACGGATGGTCTGAATTTCGGAAACCCAGAAACACCCGATGTTCAGTACCAACTTACTCAATCAATAGCCGGTATGGGTCGAGCAGCCGAAGCATTTGGCATTCCCATTGTCAGCGGTAATGCAAGCCTGTACAACCAGTCATCCGGAAAAGATATATTCCCCACACCGATAATCGGCTCACTAGGTCTTCTCGAAGATGTTAAAAAACACGTTACGGCAGGATTCAAAAATGATGGTGACTTAATATTGATCCTAGGGTCTGAAAATACATGGGACCACATTAATGGTCTTGCAGGAAGCGAATACCTAGATTTGGTTCACAATCAGGTGATTGGACAGCCAAAAATAAACTTAGATCTTGAAATACGTACTCAATCAGCTTGCCGCGAAGCTATCAATAAAGACTTGTTATCTTCGGCTCACGACGTGTCAGACGGTGGGATAGCGATTGCGATTTCTGAATCTGCGGTAATTGGAAACATAGGCTGCTCAATTGTTGAACATCTAGGAAATCGATGGGATGCGGCAATGTTTGGCGAGTCTCAATCACGCATAGTGATCAGCCTCCCGAAACATAATCTTCAAGATATGGAGGATATCGCAAACGAATTTAAAGTTCCGGTCAAGCAAATAGGCAAAGTAGGTGGTGAATACATCAACTTTGGATCCGGAACGGTTTCATTGTTAGTCTGCGACGCTAAAGATGCTTGGGAAAACGGCTTTAGTAGAGCTACTGCCGACTAAAAGTTGAGTACACCAGAAATTGCCAACATCTCGGAATTACATGAGCGGTACGACGCGCTTTTTTTTGATTCTTTCGGAGTCCTTGTAGACGGCGTAGAGGCGCTTCCTGGGGCAATCGAACTTGTCGATCATATGAATAGCGAAAATACAAATTACTTTATCGTTACTAATGATGCTTCTGTTTCTATCCGATCTAGAGCAAACAAATTTGCTTCCCAAGGACTCAATATTCCAACCAAGAGAATTGTAAATTCAGGAAGTCTGATCACGGATTACATAGCCGCGAAAAACTTAAAAGGCGCTCCTGCGTTGGTGTTAGGAACAGACGACGTGCGTGATTACACAACCGCTGGTGGTGCAATACTAGTTGATATTAAAAGTGAACAAGAGCCTGATCTTGTGGTGGTCGGTCATAGTAACCCATATGATTGGGAATCTACCCTAGAATATTTGCTCAATTTACTCGGTCGAAGATTCCGTTCAGGAAATCCGATCAAATTAATTCTTCCAAATCCCGACTTTATTTATCCAAATGGCCTCAACAAGTTTAGTTTCGGAGCAGCGTCATTTGTAAACCTTCTCGAACAGGCTCTATTACGACTACATGGTTCCCATGACGAATTAACAGCTATAAAACTCGGAAAGCCGTATCAACCTATATTCAAATTAGCACTTTTGCGAGCAAAAACTTCAAATGCAGTCATGATAGGCGATCAGCTAGAAACAGATATCCTTGGTGCGAACCAAATGAGTTTAGACTCTGCAGTAGTAACCACAGGCATTAACCGTAAATCTAGTGCAGAAGACTTCAAGGAGGTGAGCAAAGATCAAACTCCGCGGTACATACTTCGTTCCCTCATATAAAATCAATTAACCAAACATAAAGTAATTCATGCAGATGCCGTAGTACCACACTTACTGCGGCAAAGATCAGCCCAAATAGCGATGCCAACTTACGTATATAAGTGCTCCGAAAACAACCATCTTTTCGAGATGATTCAGAAGTTTAGTGATAAACCAGGTGCTGACTGTCCCACTTGCGGTAGCAACGCCAATCGGCAGATATCAGCACCAACCGTCATCTATAAGGGCTCAGGCTTCTATACGACCGATTACGGATCTGGGGCCAGTCCAAATTCCAAAACAAACGGGAAACCATCTTCTGGCTCGTCCGATTCTGATTCAGGGTCATCACCAACTAAGTCATCGTCTGATTCGCCAGAAAATAAGAGCGCAGGAAAATCTGATACTTCTGGAACTGGTCACTCACACTCACACGGCTCCAATACGCACACGCACTAACGACCACTAGCATTAAGTTCATCAATGCGAGCGATTATCCAAAGAGTAAACCGCGCATCCGTCATCGTCGACGATGAGGTAGTTGGCAGTATCAGTAGAGGCTTGTGCCTGCTAATAGGAATAACCCATGAAGATACGATAGATGACATGAATTACATTGTCGACAAAACTTTAAACATGCGAATCTTCCCTGGAGAGTCAGGAAGTTCTGGTTTCGACCAATCTGTACGTGAAATCAGCGGGGAGCTACTTCTTGTAAGCCAATTCACTCTCTATGCATCAACCCGTAAAGGACGTCGACCAGGATTCACTGACGCAGCTCACCCTGAGCAGGCTGGACCACTATTCAACAATCTCGTGGACGCTTTCAGGCAAAACAGTGGACTTAACGTGGCGACAGGGATTTTCGGTGCGTCGATGAAAGTTGAAATCGAAAACGCAGGACCAGTTACCATAATCTTGGATTCAAAGGATAGGCATAAACCTAGAAAAAACTAGCGGGCCTGATCCTCACACCATAATTACATCACCTATTGTGATGACCAGCTAGCAATAGTCCCAGACCCTAGGCTTTTTGGAAGGGAGTCGCCAGATGCGTCCAATACCCAAATTTGACTATCGAATCGCTCAGGAAGCAATACAAGACCATCAGAATCAGTAACTGCACTAGGGTCAATAACCACTCCGCTCACTACAATCTGTGTACTGTCTGGAGACCAGATGTTATGTGAATCGACATACTGATCAAAAAAGACCTGTACAAAAAGGAATTGATCAGATAGTACCTGCGTTACTAAGGGCACCACGGCTCCAGTGTCAACTTCAATCACTAACCACTGGTGTGCTAATTCTATCTCCGGAGAATCATCTATAACAGCAATTTTTGTGCCATCGGGAGACCA
>DBSW01000010.1 GCA_002306745.1 Dehalococcoidia bacterium UBA1332
TCTACTACTCTCAGAACAGTTTTTTTGCGAGATGCAGATTCTGTGGCAGATAGATTTCGAGAACTTTCGACACACTTGGATTCTTTAGATCTCACGGTTCAAGAGAATATTAAATACCACGTAGATTCCATAAATAACTATGCCGAAAAATTATTAGCTGTTAACAAGCAGCTAGGTCGGAAGACCGAGTCTTCTCAACAATCTCCAGCCCTTATGGATGAGCGAGACAAGTTGCTACGCGAGCTTTCTAATGTTGCGAAAATTAATGTCTTAGAGGATCCATCCGGTCAAGTCGTCGTAAGTTTGGACGGGGGGAATTCTCAGTCAGCCATCGTGCGGAAAGATTCTACTACGCTTATTGGAGTTGAGTTTACGCCGGGCGATCTGGGACGTGTCGATATTTTGTACGACCCATACGGGCAGCCTAAACCGATTAGCAGTGTGAGTTCAGGTACTCTTGGCGGACTAATAAATTTTCGAAGTCAAATTTTATCACCAGCCATGGATGGATTGGACAATTTGGCACAAACACTTACCGCTGAGGTTAATGCGGTTCACACAGCGGGCGTCGATGCTAGAGGCCAAAGAGGACAGGCCTTATTCGAGATAGAGCCTGTCTTTCAAATCACGTCGCCTACTCTAAAAGGTAGCGTAGAGGTCGATGTGCAAGTCTTGGATGTGAAGTCATTTAATTATGCTCCATTTGAGATGAGATGGGTCAGTGAGAGTGAGATGTGGCGAATAGAGGATGGATTAGGTGGGGATGTAGTTTTTGAGAAAGAAAATAAAGGAGTTGTGACATTCGCTGGATTAGGTATTTCAGTGGATGGAGACAAATTCGATGGTGATACTTTCTACATCCGTCCTGTACAGCGACCCGCCGCAGGAATGAAATCTTTACTCACCGATCCTTTGACAGTAGCAGCCGCTCAACGGCTTAGAATTAGAGAATCGGAAAATAATGTTGGAAATTCTGAGGCTACACTAAACTACCTCGATACTGATACTAGTCCGCAATTTCAAACGGGGATATCCATTGCCTCGATTAATAATGATACGAATGAAATGGCATCTGTTCAATTGTTGCAAAATGTTGGAACGGTTCAGGCAAGTAACATCTCTCCGGTTTTTACCATTCCTAGAGGTACAGACCAAGTCACCCTTAAGATGGATGTGCCAGTTGACAGTGATCTAAATTTTCAGGTAATGACGAAAGATGGAGTGCATTTACTCGGCAACCCTTTATCTGACGCCTTACGCAGTTCTTTACGATCTCAAGACAGAGGTTTTGAGGCAAGTAGTGAATACAGCGATGCTTATTTGAATAAAACCAAAGGTTCTGGATCTTATTTGGATTGGGACATGACCTATGGCTTTTTAGCAGAGAGTGGAGTTCGGGAAGAATTAGTTGTTGACAAGAATAGTGGAATTGAAGGGCAGCCGCTCGGATTGATCTCGCAAGAAGTAAGTTATCGAGCGCAAGCTTCCGCTTCACCAGTTTCACTTTTAACAACCTCATCTGGTTCAAGTAAAACTTTGATAGATAGTGGAGATATCTTATTGAATGGTGTGTCACTTGGAGCGCTTTCTTTGAATGGCACTACAAATCTGCAAAGCTCTGCATCGCTGATGAGAGATTGGGTGAATTCAGTGACGAGCACCTCGAAGGTCACAGCTACTGCTGAGACTAGAATAAAAAGTACCTCAGAGGGGATAAATTTAATAGATCAGATACGGATAAATGGCACTTTGATAGGAGATGGAGTCGTCCCGGCAAGCGTTGATGCCTTGGTCGGTCAAATTAATGCCAAAGCTAGTACTACCAAGGTCACTGCGTCGGTTGGAAACGATGGCGGAATCGAACTGACAAACGTAGCTGGTTATGAAGGAAGTAATATTACGCTTTCGAATCCCAATGCAAGTGCAAGTTCAAACGCTCTAGGATTGGCTAATCAGACTTACACTGGAACAGTGAGCTTCGATAGTGCAGACCAAATAAGGTTTACTTTTGGAAGCACAGGGAAAGCGGGGGATCTTTCGGTTCTGGGTCTTCAGGCGGGTGTGTACATTAAGAACCCGACCCCGGATGACCTAGCTGTTTTCTTAACTGGAACAAATAGTGCAGAAGTGAGCGTTGGGTTCAGAAACTCGGCAAATACTGAAGTATTTCAGGAGAGGCCGTTTTCGATAGAGTTTTTAAATCACAATAAGTATCAAATTGTTGATTCAAATTCTAATACGGTTGTGGCGACGCGTAGTTATGACCACGATCAAGGTATAGATTACCAAAATCTCAAAATAACTTTCAATGAACTGCCAACAAAAAATGATAAGTTCGTGATCGATGATAACAAGGACGGGAAAGGGGATAACTCTAATATCATTAAAATATCTAATCTCAAGAATGTTCGTGTGGTTAATAGTGAAGACACCATAAATGAGGCGTATTTAAATATAGTGAATGTGGCTGGAACTAAAGCAACGCTAGCAGAGGTTTCGGAAGCTGCGCTAAAAGTCGTTTTCGATCAAGCGATTCAATCTCGTGAAGATCGAGCTGGGGTTAGCTTAGATGCAGAAGCAGCCGATCTAATTCGTTTTCAGCAAGCCTATCAGGCCTCTGCTCAAGTTATT
>DBSW01000016.1 GCA_002306745.1 Dehalococcoidia bacterium UBA1332
AATCTTTCATCGATTGTAATTTCCGCAAAATCTTCATTTAACATATATTTTTTAATTTGAGTAAAAAACCATGGATTTCCTAAAGCTGCTCTTCCAATCATAATTCCATCACATTTAGTTTGGCTAAACATTCTATTTATATCATCTATACTTTTAACATCGCCATTACCAATTATAGGAATTTTCACATTTTCTTTTAATTCTTTAATCAAATCCCAATTAGCTAATCCTTTATACATTTGAACCGTTGTTCTTGGATGTAATGTAATTGCTTTAACTCCGATTTTTTCAAGATTGACGCCAGCTTGGGTACTTACAATACTTTCAGAATTCCATCCTGCTCTCATTTTTACTGTTACAGGTATTTTATCAACTGCTTTTACAACAGCCTCAGTTATATCTTCCATTAAGCATAAATCTTTTAGCGCAGCTGATCCAGCACCTTTATTTGTAACTTTTGGAACTGGACAACCATAATTAATGTCAATTAAATCAGGTTTAAATTTTTCATAAACTAATTTGGCTGCATTTTCCATAACCTCTGGTGTATCACCAAAAATTTGAATACCAATTGGTCTTTCAAATTCTGAAAACTTTATCATATTCAATGTTTTTTCATTTTTTCTGATAATTCCATGTGCTGAAACAAATTCAGAGTAAGAGGTCTCGCCGCCTAAAGGCCAGTTAGTCCATCGCTTCTCACTCATAATGATCCTGTGGTAGAACTCAAGGATCGGAACGTCCGGGAGTTCATCGATCCAGATAGTCATAGCGTCGTGCCATAACTCCTGCATCGTCTCGAGATCATCTGGGTGAGTCTTAGCGACTTCGTCTGTAAGTCGGTCCCATTCTTCATTCTCCCAATGGTAGAAGTTAACCTGGTGACCACCTGGGATGTTCACTGATGCTGACTGGTAGAGCTTCATAGTGAAGTATGGGTCTCGAACGGATCCCCCGTGACCAAACATCAGACACTCAAAGTTACCTTCAGCCATTCGTGATGAAGCATCGGGCGGCTGCGAGTAAGTGGCGTTAATGCCTTCACGTCGTAGCTGCTCAGCTGTGATTGGACCAAGGTCCACCCATGGGCTGAATCCGATAATCTCACAGTTGATGCCGTTGCCCTGAGCGTCAACCCAGTTGCCATCGCCATCTTTTGAGAAACCAGCACCCTCAAGCAAGGCATATGCCTTTTCTGGATTGTGCTCAGTGGTGTCCTTTTCTGCGAGTAGATCCGCGACAGAATCAAAGTACTTCTTAAGAGGTGGGTAGCCAGGCATTGTCAGCGGGTTGAATGCTGCAGCACCGTCGTAAGCCACGTCACTCAGCTCTTTCCTGTCAAGGAGGTAACTGAATGCCCATCGAACATCTTTGTTGTCGTAAGGACCGAATTTACCTGAGTTGTTGAAACCAATTGATACCGGCCACCAGTCAACATATCCGTAAGGAGAGTCTGTACCGGTGTGAGTAACGAGATCGGTGTTCTTGCCCAGGGTCTCAACGATAACAGCTGGTGTTGTCATCGCTGAATAGTCAACTGTGTCAGAGATCAACGACTGTGATCGAACCGTCTGGTCCGGAGTCGGTAGATATACAACACGTTTCGGGCCAGGAAGCTTACCGAACTGACCTAAGTCAGATACGCCTTCACCCCACCAGGAGTCACGACGGTCGATAATCTTCTGTTCTGGAGTTCCGGATACAACCTGCCATGGTCCGGTCGTTAGCGGCCAGCCCTGTGCAGGGTCATAGTCCTTAAACGTAGTCCAGTCTCGGCCGTTGTAGTGATGCTCAGGCACCATGTACACACCAATGTCGAACTTGTATGTAAGGAGGAACATAAATCGTGGGTCCGGTCGGTCCAAAATCACCTTTACGGTGTGGCTGTCAACCTTCTCAGCACGGTTCATAGCGTTGTCAATGTCAGTTCCCCATCGGACTTCTTCTTTAAGGTCCTTAAGAGAGTTAAGCGTGTAAACAACGTCATCTGCGTTGAACTCTTCACCATCAGACCAGTTAATTCCTGATCGTAGGTTGATAGTCAACTCAGTAAAGTCACCATTCCAGTCCCAGCTCTCTGCGAGCCAAGGTATCGTCTTGTCATCGAACGCACTAAAGAATGCGAGCGGCTCGAAAATGATGTTTGGTCCAGATTGGTGGTTAGCACCAATGGCATACGGGTTCCATAGCTCGTGGTCTACGAAACGTCCTTCAGCACCACCAAGGTAGCCGATAAACGTGTCGTCACGATCAATGTCTGCTACAGCAATGCTACCCGGGGCTTCTTCAGCAGGAGCTTCAGCCTCAGCTGGTGCAGTAGTAGCGGCAGGCTCTGAGCTGCCACCATCGTCAGAGGAGTCATCATCGTCGCTGCTACATGCGATCGCCGCAACAAGGGCGATCGAGAGTGCAGCAACAAGCAATACTCTCCACTTCTCAGTAAATGTCATTCTGACCTCCGAATTTATATCAGACGCGCGTCCAAATTTTGCGCAGTGTGCACAATTACTTCAACCTACGGTTTATATCCCAAACATACTTACGAGTCAATATCGTGACACTTGTTCCTATGCCGTAAACGTGTAGTTTCACAGTGAACATTATCTGCAATGATGGATTTCTGAACCACCAACGATTATCTAACTAGGATCTGGTATTGATTTCCTAGTGAAAATATTTGTTCGCTTTGGCTTGTATCAAGTCACTGTGGAGTTACAAAAAATTAGAAGGACAGACCTTTTTTCAGCCTTAGTAGCCATGGACCTCAAGAGTTGTTATCTTTGAACTCTATAAATTTAATATCGTTTTTTCGCTACTTACATTCGACATTATTATGTAATTGGTCGAACAGCACTGAATCGAGAAGCAGCTTTTGACTGAGCAAACAGAGGCAATAAATAGCGTTCCAAAAACCAAAGGATCGCGGTCGGTAGTTAAGATTCTCCTATCAATCCTTAACCATTTCGTCATCAGGAGATTCCTGTTTTTCATATTCGTCGTCTGGCTTGCTAGCACCGTAATCTTTATCATCCCACGCCTATCAGGGCAAGATCCTGTCAAGGAAAAACTTCTTTTAGAGGCCCAGCGTGGCGGAGCTATGCAGACAGGCTTGGATGAAATGGCCAAGACTTACCAAAAACGATTTGGCCTCGACCAGCCACTGTGGGTTCAGTATCGAAACTTCATTGGCGACCTAGTTAAACTTAATCTCGGCGTTTCAATTGCATTTTTTCCAAGAACAGTCAATGACATCGTGTTTGAATCGCTGATGTGGACCCTTGGACTTATGGGAACAGTAACGATACTTGCATTTATACTCGGTACACTCGCAGGCGCATTTCTAGGTTGGCCAAGGCGACCTGGATGGCTGCAATATGTATTTATGCCTTTACTGACACTGTCAGCGATCCCTCAGTATCTATTAGGGATGATCTTAATCTTCATATTTGCGTTCAAGCTAGGTTGGCTCCCGCTTTTTGGCGGGTACTCTCCCGCCAGTTTGCCCAGTCTGACGTTTGAGTTTGTCGTGGATGTACTTAGGCACGCTATACTGCCGGCGTTTGCAATCGTGTTTTCGTCAATTGGGTTCTGGGCTATTGGCATGCGCGGAATGATGATCAACACGCAGGGTGAGGACTACATGATTCAGGCTGACGCTAAGGGATTAAAGGGCGCAAGAATCTTTGTACGCTATGCCGTCAGAAACGCTTTACTTCCACAAGTTACAGGATTGGCGTTAGTACTCGGAACGATCATCACAGGTCAAGTCCTCGTTGAGCGTGTCTTCTCTTACCCTGGAGTTGGCGACATCCTTTTCCAAGCGATTAGGTTATCTGACTTCTTCGTAATAAGAGGTATCGTCATAGTGATTGTTTTGGGAATAGCACTGGCTACGTTCCTATTAGACGTCTTATATCCGTTACTCGATCCAAGAATCAGGGTAAGGAACTCCTAATGACTGAACAGGTTTCAACCCAAATCGACCAAGAGATTAGCCAAGGCGGATGGGGACAACTCAAAAAAGAACGACTGGACCCGATCAAAAGGTACTCTTTGCGTAATCCCTCACTGATCGTTGGACTGGCACTGCTACTTGGAATGTTGTTCTTCGTAGGAATTGGACATGTGATCTATGACACAGAGCAATTTCGACCCCTATCAGCACCAACCCGATTGGGTCCAACCCTTTCTCACGAAATGCGAGACGGGACGACAGCCGCTTTCCCTTTCGGTACCGACACTCAAGGTCGTGACCTATTAGCTGTGGCAATTCTTGGAACCCCATTAACGCTACGGATTGGATTAATAGCTGGCGCGGTTGCTATAACCCTAGGAACGATAGCAGCCTTCGTCGCTGCCTATTACCGCGGATTCATTGATGGTGCAATCAGATCCGTTGTCGATGTTGGTTTAGCCATGCCAGCTCTTTTAATACTCATATTGGTGCGAATAAACATTGGTCGAGAGTTGTCTACCGATGAACTTGGAATTGCTATAGGCCTGACAAGTTGGGTGTTTCCAGCACGCACGATTCGATCCCAAGTATTAGTGATGCGTGAACAAGCGTATGTCGAGTTATCTCGACTTTCGGGAACCAGCGGCATGGGCATTATTTTCAAGGAAATGCTACCTAACCTGATTCCATACATCACCGCTAGCCTCGTTGGGTCCGTTGCAGGTGCTATATTGGCTTCAATAGGTCTTGAGGCTATTGGACTTGGCAATCTGAGCGATCCAACGCTAGGTATGACGATCTACTGGAATATTCAGTTCTCATCAATCACTCTGGGGATGTGGTGGTGGTGGCTCCCACCGCTTGCCGCAATTGTGATTGTTTTCGTAAGTCTGTTCTTGATTTCATCAGGATTGGACGAATGGTCAAATCCACGATTGAGGAAACGCGTGTGAGCAACGAACAAGCAATCAAAACATATCGACCCGATGCGCGAATCTCAGATATTGACGCACTCATAGTAAAAGACTTCTCGGTTTACTACGAAACCGAGGCTGGAACTGTTAAAGCATGCGACAACGTATCGTTAACGCTGAAACAGGGTGAGCGTTTCGCATTAGTTGGAGAGTCAGGTTCCGGTAAAACCACACTTGCGATGGGACTAATGCGGCTAACCCGTCCACCAGGTCACATTGCAAAGGGAAGCGTAAAACTCAATGGCAGAGATGTAACAAAGTTATCCGATGATGAAATGCGCAAGACGCGTTTGTCAGAGCTCGCCCTAGTTCCTCAGGGTGCAATGAACTCACTCAATCCTGTAATGAGAATCGAACAACAAATCATGGACGGAATAATCGATCACCTTGATGAAAGAGATTCGCGTCCGTCAGCGCAAGAGTTGGACGAGATAGTTAAAGATCTCTTAAATAGAGTGGGCCTACGCCCTCAGGTAGCCCGACTATACCCGCATGAGCTTTCAGGTGGAATGAAGCAACGAGTGGCTATGGCTATAGGAATTTCACTAAAACCCAATTTGATAATTGCAGATGAACCGACTTCCGCTCTAGACGTTGTAGTCCAGCGGCAGATCATGCAAACACTTGGGCGCCTACAGGAAGGCCTAGATGCTTCAATAATGCTAGTTGGACATGATATGGGACTTGTGGCTCAATTCGCTGACACCATAGGAGTTATGTATGCAGGTCGGATGGTTGAAGTAGGACCCGTATACGAAGTATTCAGCAACCCCAAACATACGTACACACAGTTACTCATACAAAGTCTGCCGTCATTAAAAGAAAAGAAAGAGTTAGTAGGAATACCTGGACTGCCCCCAAAACTTATCGACTTGCCCCCAGGCTGTGTTTTCAGTCCAAGGTGCCCAAAACCAACTGAGGAGTGCAAAAAAGGCAAAATCGAGATGGGCTTAATTGAGGTTAGCCCCGGACATTTGGTGGATAAATGCTGTGTAAATTGCGGCCAAAACTAAATTTGTGCCAAGTAAATACTTAACCAGCAAGATCAATTCTTTACCAATGAATATAAAAAACCTAAAAGGCTCATATATGGAAGTTTCTAACACTTTGAATAATCGAAATAATTACCAGCATAATTGTTCTAGTCAGGGGATTAGCTTGCATTCACCTGAGGTTAAATTATGAGCAAATTTCTTGAACTTGATCACGTCACTAAAACCTTTGGCAGTAGTGGAATTTTAGGTCAAGGATCTTTAACCGTCGCCGTTGATGATGTTTCACTATCAATAGACGCAGACAAACCAGACATCATTACCGTTGTGGGGGAAAGTGGAAGCGGCAAAACTACCTTGGCCAGACTACTTTTAGGCAGTCACACTCCAACAAGCGGTATAGTTCGATACAACGGCAAAGATTTTAGTAAATTGACTAAACGGGAAAAAAGAAATTTCCGACGCGAAATACAGCCAATCTTTCAGGATCCGTTCGAATCATATAACCCCTTTTACAAAGTCGACCATGTTTTGGACGCACCAATCAAAAATTTCAGACTGGCTTCATCTGAGGCCAATAAGAAACGTATGATCGAGGATGCACTAGAGATGGTAGGTTTGTTACCAGAAGAAACTTTGGGTCGCTTCCCACATCAACTTAGTGGTGGACAGCGGCAAAGAATAATGGTGGCTAGAGCTCTTTTACTGAAGCCAAAAGTTATATTGGCCGACGAACCTGTTTCAATGGTTGACGCCTCGTTGCGCGCAACGATCTTGGATTCGATACGGCGGCTTAATAAAGAACTTGGCATATCTGTGGTCTACATAACGCACGATCTCACTACTGCATACCAAATCAGCGATAGCATAATGGTCATGTATCGCGGTACCGTAGTTGAGTCTGGATCTGTCGACGCCGTTATCCCAAATCCACAACATACTTATACCAAATTACTTATCGAATCCATTCCCCAACCTGATCCTAGAGATCGCTGGGGTGCAGAACCTCCTCAGCAGAACTGGGACATACAAGATGACGAACTTACCGGTTGCAAATTCTCAGATCGTTGCCCCACTCCAACCGAAGAATGTAAAAATGGCACTATCGACATGGGACTAATTGAAGTCGCACCCAACCACTTTGTAGATCAATGCTGCCTCAAATGTGGATAGCTGAAGTAGAAGTCTTTATGAATCAAATGACAATTTCAGAAGATGTTTTACTAAAGTGAGAACAGTTTTAATTAGTTCAATGACATTTAGAAGTAAATGAGAAGCCCAAAAGACGAAGAAGTGAACTTCCTAGTTACTTATGTCTGAATAATCAGCAACAAATTCAGGCTTACCTTGAATATCCAGCTTCACTCTGTACAGATCCCCACCTCGATAAGTGTCCATATCAAAACCATCCGGCTCCCATCCGGTCGGAGTGGGATCACCGGTTCCGAATGAAGCTGTCGTGACATACAACTCATTGAGATCTTTTCCACCAAACATTGCTGACGAAGTCTGAGCAGCAGGAATTTCTACTCGGCGTTCTTCGATGCCGTCGGGGTCGAATCTAACAACCATTCCTCCATACCATATTGCGGTCCAAACAAATCCATCAGCATCTACCGTCATACCATCCGGTATGCCCCATTCATCAGGAGTTTTAGTGAAGAGCTGTTTATTACTGATCGTTCCAGTAGCAGGATTATGATCCCATTTGAATATCTGGTGAGCCGGAGAATCAGTTGAGTAAAAGGTTTTTAGGTCAGGCGAAAACCCCATCCCATTACATAGTTCTAGGCCATCATCAATAATCTCGACTTTCCCGTCCACGCCAAACTTGAATAAGGTGCATGAATCAAGATGGCCGGTCCCGCCAAACATACTACCGTCTGGTCCAATGATCACATCATTGAGTTTGAATGGACGCCCTTCATACTCACCATTAAAAAGCCATTTGTAATCATCATCAGATTTCCAAATCTGAACACCTTCCCATGTACCAACAGCTAGACCGCCCTGCTTGTTACGTGACGCGCCGGCTACGTTATAACCCTGATGAAGAAGTTTATTACCCCCTGTCACCGGATCATAGTTCCAAAACTTACCACCCTGTATATCTATCCAGTAGAGAGTCTGAGATTCAACATCCCAAACCGGTCCTTCTCCAACAAGCGCGTCTTCTGATGCAAGCTTCTCTACTTCGTATCTCATAGAGGTCTCCCATGGCTATATGGTTGATGGCCGTGCCGTATTAAGGCCAATTATGGCAGTCCAGTCTATCGTACAAATCAACAATCAATAGTCTCTAATCTGACATACAAAAAACGCGCAAACGTAAAAGTTTACGGTATATTTTCGCTCAAACAGGTGAACCGAGAGCCAATGCCTACGGCAGAAGGCAGGAGCAATTTATGTCATCCGATGTTTATTTTATGGACGCACGAAGCGATTCAGCTGACACCAGCCTGATCGCAAAGACAACTACTGTTTTTGATGCTGCAGGCTTAGACAAATTAGTGTCTCGGGGAGATGTAGTAGCAATTAAACTCCATTGCGGAGAATGGAACTCTAGTGCCTATCTTAGACCTGTATATGCGCGAGCTATAGCAGACAGGGTCAAAGAGCTTGGAGGCAGACCTTTCGTTTGTGATACCACGACACTTACCTATAGCCCCTACTCTACAAGAGCAACCGAACTAGATCTAATACAGACTGCTGAACGGAATGGTTACTCATCCGCAGTACTTGGTTGCCCGTTTATTGTTGCTGATGGCTTTGTTGGGACCAGCGACTATCGGGTCGATGTTCCTGAGGGGTATCTATTGAAAGAAGCTTATGTAGCGCAGGCGATAGCAGCAGCCGACGTTCTTATAACACTTACTCACTTCAAAGGTCATGGCATGGGTGTAATTGGTGGCGCTCTGAAAAACCTGGGCATCGGCGCACAATCAAAGCGAGGCAAGTTCAACGTACACATGGGCGGACACCCTCAGTACGGCGTAGGCGCCGCAGTAGAATTCGACGAAACCTACGTCGTCGATAAAGAAAATGATCCGGAGTGGAACCTAATCGAAGAAGCTTGCCCTATAGGGTTGTTCGAAATCAGAGATGACAATACCATCGCTTGGGATCGAGACAAGTGCATGACATGCCTAGGCTGTCTAGGGGTGATGAATCCAAGGGGGATATTCCAGCCTAGCCAGCTTCTATTCGATGCGACGGACGTTGCAATAGCTGATGCGGCGCTGGCTGTATGTAAGACAGTGCCTAAAGTCGGATTTGTGACTCTAGCTATCGATGTGTCACCAAAATGTGACTGTGCTGGATTTTCAGATATGCCTATCGTGCCCAATCTAGGTGTGTTTGCAAGTAAAGACCCCGTAGCTATAGATCAGGCATGCGTCGACGCAGCTAAAGACTCTCCAGGCGTACCAGGATCACTAAGTGAAGAAATGGGTGTCGAAGAAGCTGGGGAACGTAAATTTGACTTAGCAGGAGCAGCCATAGAAGGACTTTCTGAACAAACGACGATTAATACTGCGGTTGTAAACGGATTAGGAAGTAGAAACTATAGACTTCACCACGTTGAACCAGTAGGTAGAGATAAATTCAGATTCCCCCATGACGAGCGTCCAACCAAGGTTAGGTTTGCCAAGATGTTCGAAAAGTTCCAGCCATTTCCATTTGATCGGCATGAAGGACACGGCTACGATCGTCTATCAGATGTGGATATCGAAGCCGTCAAGCCACATGATGGCCCCAAAGTTGGGACTCATCA
>DBSW01000034.1 GCA_002306745.1 Dehalococcoidia bacterium UBA1332
CCATCACATAGTGAAAATGATGGAGTTGAATCCGATACAGACTTCTACATCCACCCTGAAATGCGGACAAGAGAAATTACTAATGATGTAATTCAGGCAATTAAAACAAATACTTCCCGTCTAATATGCTGCAATATTGCAGCACCCGACATGGTAGGGCACCTTTTACCCGACCGCTATGAACAAGCAAAGTCGGCTTACCGTGCTGCAGGAAACGCACTTGTACAAATCGCAAACGCAAGCCATGCATCAGGACGAGCCTTAGTGATCACTTCTGATCACGGCAACATTGAGGATGACACCTCGTCTCACTCAACTAACGATGTATTAACCACTATCGTTCGCCCAAATAATGCTATCTCTGCGGTCGGCATCCCTATGTTCCAAGCGCGTCTTTTCGATGTAGCACCAACAGTTCTGGAATTATTAGGTGAATCACCGAATAATTCCATCGATCAATCAAAAGAATTCGTTGGAAGATCTATAGTCGCCAGAGGATAGACATTAATCTACGTCACAGGACTACAAAAATTGTTGAAGCCCTTTATGTCCTAAGTTTATCTACCGATAATGAACATGGCGGAGCGTTAAAATACATGATGGATTACCATGCAATCTCTCCGCCGTCAATTACAAGTTCTATTCCTGTAACCCATGCAGCTTCATCTGAAGCTAAATATAGAATCCCATAAGCAATGTCCTGAGGAAGCCCCAATCGACCCAACGGTGTCATTGCCAACCTAGCTTCACGAATCTCCTTTTGAGAGTGTATATCCAATGTCATGGGAGTATCCGTAAAACCCGGATGAACCGAATTAACCCTAATATTGTCACTTGCATATTGAACGGCAGCCGCCTTGCTAAATGTGCGTGCAGCTCCCTTAGATGCGTGATACGCAGCCCCTGCCGGTGAGCCAACTATTCCAAAAATAGAGGAGACATTGACAACCGATCCTCCGCCATTCTTCCGCATTGCAGGAATCGCAGTCTTAGTACCCAACATTATCGCTGTCGAGTTCACAGCAAAAACTGTATCCCAGTTTTCAACCACGGTCTCTTCAACAGTTGCCCTACCTTTTGCACCAGACATACCGGCATTATTCACAACGATGTCAAGGCGACACCACTTTTCCAAAACTTCATCAACAACCTGTACCCAACGATGCTCCGAAGTCACATCAAAGTTACGATAAAGGGCCACTTCGCCTTCAAAATTCAGTTCAGACTCCAAGCTTTCACCTTTAGTGTCATCGATATCAGCGATAATTACCCGAGCCCCTTCTTTTACGAATAAACGAGTCGTGGCTTCTCCGATACCGGACGCACCACCAGTCACGATAGCGGTTTTCCCCGCAAGTCGTTTTTCAGATGGCATTTTTGGATTCCTTTCTAGCAGTGTGATGAGAAATCTATTTTTAAGTAATTAACCGCCAAGTATGGTAGCCGCTGTTTCTGTGATCTTCATCCCAATCTAACTCAGACTTCAATTGGCTGATCGTTGTAGATGGGGACATATTACCCATACAAATTAATATCCGTTATTTCATTTACAGAAATGTTGTAGGCTCCGGCAGCAAAATAATGATGCGCTTTTATTTATATGAACGTACCCTCAGAGGCAACAAATCATAGCGGCTCTAAGATCAACCCTTCATATATTCCAAAAACATAAATGTCGACTAACAGTTCTAAAGAAATGAAAACAAAAGTCGGGCGCATGTTTTACGGATGGTGGGTTGCAATTGCCGGAGCGCTAAATATGGTGGTCAGTTCAGGACCAACCTTCCAAGCAGCGAGCACGCTTTTCAGAGCCATTGAAGACGAATTTGGAT
The DNA here is from genome assembly GCA_002306745.1 of Dehalococcoidia bacterium UBA1332. Taxonomy (GTDB): domain Bacteria; phylum Chloroflexota; class Dehalococcoidia; order Lucifugimonadales; family Lucifugimonadaceae; genus Lucifugimonas. The sequence continues at coordinate 1,833 of DBSW01000034.1, forward strand.
GGTCACGCGCCCTTGTCGCAGGAGTAGCTTCTTTCGGCAGATTCGGAGGAGCTTTACTGGGACCATTAGAAGGTTGGCTAACCGATCAATTCGGTACCGGAAAAATGGTTCTGATCGGCTTTACATTGGGTGGATCCGGTATGATCTTCTACTCGCAACTCCAAGGACCGGTCCAGTATTACGCTGCGTATTTCATAATCTCTTTAGGCTTCTCTCTCGGAGGATTCGTTCCATCTATGGCAGCCGTAAACGCTTGGATGCCTCACAGGCGCGCCACAGCCATGGCTATCGTAATCGGCGGGTCTAGTCTAGGTGGTCTTTTCGTACCCGCTATCGTATGGGGAATAAACACCCATGGCTGGCGTGAGACCACCCTTGTACTTGGACTACTTACACTAGCTCTAGGACCACCAATCGCTTTGGTATCAGGAAAACGCGCACCTGAACAACAAGACTTGATCAATGAGACATCTAGTCCCAATAAACCCAAAAATAGAGATGCAGCACTCGCGCAGCATGATTTCACCGCAAAGCAAGCTCTTCGCACACGCGCCTTCTGGTCTATTTCGATCACGCATACCTTGACAAATCTGTCAGTCGGGGCAATCTCGTCACATATATACTTCCAGCTAACAGATGAAAATGGGGTAAATCTAACGGATGCCTCGGCTGCAACCATCATTCCCATAATGGCAGTGTCATCGTTCACCTTTCAAATATTGGGTGGTTTAACGGGCGACAGGTTCAGTAAGCGCAGCATACTGCCCATATTAATACTCACCCAAGGTGTTTCAATGGTCGTCCTTGCTAACTCATTCAGTTACTGGGGAGCGTGCGCTTTCGCCGTACTGTGGGGATTGGGCTTTGGTGGACGCACACCGCTACTTCACGCTATGCGTGGTGATTACTTCGGTCGTAAACATTTCGGTGTCATATTAGGAATGTCAGCATTCCCTATGGCGATAGGTATGATGATCACTCCAGTAATAATCGGACGTGTGTTCGACACCACGGGAACGTACGAAACGTCTCTTTACACACTATCCACTGCATGCCTGTTCGCAGCCCTAACAATACTTTTTGCAACCAAACCAAGCACACCAACACACAGAATCTAGGTAGCAGTCTGACAAGCCTCCAAAAACACATCGAGTCAAACCAAAGTCTTTATTAGTTGTTCGGTGCATTCCAGTTTTGACCAACATCAGAGTTTATCGAAAAATAATCCTAAAACTGGCCTTTGGTTTCATAACTACCACAACAACCCTGTAAGAGTAGAATTAGAACCCTTACATAGCTCTATTTTTTCAGAGCCTGCCTGAGTAAGCTCGATTACCTTAATTCTCAAAGATACGTAAATGCGACCAATTTCTGATCTCGCGTCTGATATGGGTCTAGACCCAGCAACTCTAGAGCATTACGGCCCAGATAAAGCCAAAGTTCCACTGAATGCCTTCCCAAATTCCGAAAAAAAAGGAAAGCTGATTGTCATAACAGCGATAACGCCGACGCCAGCCGGTGAAGGCAAATCAACAACAGCTGTGGGACTGACTCAAGGACTAGCAAAGATTGGCAAAAAGCCTGTACTCACGATTAGGCAACCAGCGCTAGGCCCAGTTTTCGGACATAAAGGTGGAGGCACCGGTGGTGGAAAATCTACTGTTCAACCTGCCGTGGACATCAACTTACACTTCACAGGTGATTTCCACGCGATCGAATCTGCTCACAACCTCTTAGCGGCCATGGTCGATAATACCGTTTACAGACACAGAATAGAAAATTTTGATGCGGCAGGTGTCACATGGAGAAGAGTCACGGATGCTGAAGATCGGGCTCTAAGAACTATCATGACGGGATCGGGCGGCAAACTAAACGGTCCGGTTCGCGAAGCAGGATTCGACATAAACGCAGCCTCAGAATTGATGGCGATTTGCGCACTAGCTACATCGTATGAAGACCTTAGAAAACGCATCAGCGATATCGTTGTGGGTTGGAAAAATGATGGCCAAACTCCAGTAACAGCAAATGAGATCGGCGGTATAGGGTCCATTATGGCTCTGTTGAGAGACGCTATTAAGCCTAACCTAGTACAGACGGCGGAAGGACAACCGACCATTGTTCATATGGGCCCATTTGGGAATATCGCTCATGGATGCTCATCAATCATCGCCGATCAATTAGCCGTCAACTGTGGGGAATATGTGATCACCGAGGCTGGTTTCGGAGCAGATCTAGGCTTCGAAAAATTCATGGATATCAAAGTAAGACAAGGCGGGCCAAAGCCTTCAGCTGTGGTAGTCGTGACGACTATAAGGGGCCTTAAATGGCATGGTGGAGTGCCGATGGATGACTTGGAAACCGCTAATACTGATGCCGTTCAACGCGGTGGAGAAAATCTTAAGAACGCTCTCCGCATCGTCGCCCTATACGGTCTACCTGCCGTGGTTGCAATTAACCGATTCCCTACCGACACTCCTGAAGAGATCGCAGCCGTATTTACAATATCCAAAGAGGCTGGCGCTTCAGGTGTGGAGGAAGCCAAAGGTTTCTCTAACGGGGGAGCCGGAATGACAGACCTCGCTCACGCTGTCATCAAAGCGGCTAACAAAAAGTCTGAAATTAAACTTTTATACGAAGATAATGACGATTATTTTGAAAAAGTTGAGACCATAGCGAAATCGCTTTACAAAGCTGGTGATGTGAAATGGGGACCTATGACTCGTACCACAGCACGCCGATTTACTGCAAATAAATGGAACTTCCCTGTATGTATCGCAAAAACCCACTTATCGATTTCGTCCGACCCTAAACTGAAGGGCGCTCCATCAGGACACACATTACCTATCCGCGAGCTTCGTATACTGGCAGGAGCAAGGCAGATAGTTACGCTTGCAGGCGATATCATCACACTACCAGGTCTTCCTTCGAAGCCAAATGCGTGGGACATAGATCTCAACGATAATGGTGAAATCACAGGAATTCTAAGTACATAAAAACAAAAGAGAGCACAAAATAAAATGTCTCCAAACTGCCCACCTACATTTACATGCACTGTCTGCGCAAAGGTTGTAGTCCCAAAATTCCTACCATCGTCAGCACCTAACTGCCCAGCTTGTGGCGCTACTACTACCCCAAACGAGGCTGCTGAAAATGAAACGCTCACAACGTTCTGCGCTGAATGCCATACTACAGGCAACGCATACGAGTCAGAACAATGCACCAACTGCGGATCTGATTGGGGGCACTGGTCAGGTGGAGATTTAATAGAACAAAATCCAGATTCAATAAACGAAAACGAACGAATACTTTACAAATCTACCCGTGGGCCGGAAGGCGGCACCATCCCACGCTGGAAAATTCTCTAGAACCGTGGGCATGGTCTAATGAGCCGTCCGATAGTGTTCAGCCAGCAAGTCTTCACCAAAGTCATGAGCATAATCACGAAGTACTGAGTGAATGTGATTTGCTCCATTTTGAGTGTTGTCATACTCGATCAGAAATCTTGGGTGCCGAATAGCGTAATAGTGACCTTCACCAACTGCTGCAGGTCCGGCCCAAGCGAACGTCATGTCCTCAAATCCAATTGACTCGATTTCACGCCAGTAATTAGCAGCCAGATCGTCTGCTGCACGAGTCACATAATGTTTCACCAAAGCAACAAGTTGATCCCTTTGCCCGTCCTGAAGATCGCAAAATCCAATTCCAATGGGAACAGTATCGGGATCAGCACATCGAACGTTGGTCGTCAATATATCCGCTGGAGCAACGGGATCCACCACCGCAGTTTTGGCCTGAGCAGTGTCCATTGATGTTAAAAGGGATCGCGCCCAATCCTCCTCTTCCACAAGTGTTCGTTCTCCCTTTCGAACACCATGGCGGATTAAACCTGGGTTAGCACCAAAAAAAAGCGGCAAAATCGCAACTTGATCGCCATCGACGATATTAGCTGTCAAGCCTATATGGTGTCCGCCAACACGGAATCCCCACGGTTCATTCACACTCCCAGGAGTACCGAATACACTAAACCAATATCGATCGACGCTACGTTCCCAATTAGAAACAGCAGAGTTAATCTCTTCCCATTCTCCGAGGATAGTTTCTAGTTCGATTATTCTGTGCGCTGTTGCCGATCCTCTTGCACTGTAGGCGGTTTCCATCATCACGAATGCAGCCTTGCGTTGAGCTGCGCTCATATCCCGAAGCAGCAATCCATTACGGTCGCTAGGGGTATAAGCCCACTGATATCTTTCATCAGTATCGAAATCGAATGTGGCTATCTTGAGCTGAGACTTATCTAAGGAGTACAGAAATTTATTGGCTGCTTCGGTCATACGCTTAGCTACACGGGACGCTGAGGATTCTATTGAAGAAGTTGTCATTGAGCTTCCTGATCTGGTAGTCGCAATATATTTTCTCCTAACCCGAAACGCTAATAAACATCAGCTGATTCTACAAGCACATGTCGCTGTTACCCAAAGTTAACTGACTAACCCCAAGGGCCAAAAAGTCTTTCGCATGTTCCACCCAGAATCATCTC
>DBSW01000126.1 GCA_002306745.1 Dehalococcoidia bacterium UBA1332
AGTTCACACTACCGGCGTAAACTTCTTGCTCACTTTTCAGTTCATCTATTCGAATCCAAAACTTTTGTTGGAGCAGCAAGCCTAATGCCCGAAAAACTACGAATGGCACAATACGGAACCAAACATGGTCACGCGGAAGGTGTTCTACGCGTCATGCTTGATCACCCAGAAGTGGATGTCGTCGGAGTTTACGAACCTGACAAATCACGGCAAAAGCAAATCGAACAACTCGAAACATGGAGCGAAGTAGATTTCTGCGATAAACCATCTGACTTTCTCGAAGATCCATCGGTGGTATGTGTCTCATCAGAAGGAACCAACAGAGAGAGCTTAGGATTTACAGAAGAAATCGTCGAAGCAGGTAAACACGTCTTCTACGATAAACCTGCTGGTGATGACTACCAGAGATTCGAAAGAATTGTCGAAAAAGCACGATCCCAGCACACCATGATCCAGATGGGTTACATGTTCCGAAAGCATGATGGATTTGAACGCATCGCTGAATGGGTGAATTCGGGATTTCTCGGTCAGATTTTTCAGGTCAGAGCACACATGTCAACTAATGTTCCTGAAAAAAACCCAAAAGGTACCCAAACTGGACGGGAAGGGTATGCTCACTTTAAAGGTGGAATAATGTACGACCTTGGGGGACACATGGTAGATCAAGTTGTTTGGCTTCTAGGACGACCCAATAGGGTTACCCATTTCTTCCAAAACGCCACATCAAAAACCAGAGGTGTAATGGACAACACCCTAGGTGTACTCGAATACGGAAACGCCATAGCAACTGTGGACATAGCCGCTATGGAGGCACGACCAATGGCGCGTAGATTTGAAGTGTATGGAACAAAGGGGACAGCAATTATGGAACCCTTTGAACCAGCTAAAACAATCCAATTAACACTTGAATCAGCTCAAGGGAGTTATACCCAAGGTGTAAACACTATCCAAATTCAAGACCGCCCTCGATATGTCGACACATTCGCTGAATTAGTCCGCAATATCAAAGGAGAATCAGCTCCCATTCGATCGCTGGATCACGAACTTCTTGTACAGGAAACCCTTATGAGAGTTACCGGCAGCCTAAACGGATAACATAAGTTCGTAACTTGTCCCAAACAAAACTTGAAATCATCTCAGTACGGAAATACCGTTTTCAATGTAAGCCAATTATTATCCATAAGATCTAACATTTGCTCCCTCAGGCCATGCGACTTTAAAGATGGTAGCGGATTTAAAGTTAGCCCCTTCAATATTCGCGTCGCGAAGCACACATCGATACATATTCGCACCACGCATATCAACATTCGACACATCAGCACCGGTACAGTTTGTTCTATAAAGTATCGCCTTCTTTAACGACGCACCTGAAAGATTAGCCCTACGCAAGCTTGCTTCTGAAAACACCGCCCCATCAAGTTTAGCGCCAGATAAATCTGCACCTTCCATTAAGGCACGAGAGAAATCTCTACCACTTAAATCTCTTCCCTTCAAATCTGCACCGCGTAAATCTAACCTTTCAGGCGAATTATCACGATGCCATTTAGCAAGAGCTTGAGCCGACCCATCCAAAACCATTAGATGTTTTGGGTTCATACTCCAATTCCCCGTCTTATATCTAAATATGTCTAAATTTGTTTCAACAATTTCATAAATTGAAACACCATTGAAACACGTTTCGACTAATTTATATGCTAGGAATTTAATTGCCACGTATTGTCGACTAAGCGACGACACTGCTTGCAAGTAAAATGCCCCGGTAAAAACAGAAATAGTTGATAGCATCAGCCCGATTAGAATGATTTAGCGGTGCGAATTTCAACATATAAGCACGAGGAAAATAACATGGCGTATATAGCCGAATATATTTGGATTGATGGCACCGAGCCAACCGCCAAGCTCAGGTCAAAGGCTCAAGTAATCGAAGACGGCAAAGAACCCGGAATCTGGGGATTTGATGGGTCATCAACCAATCAAGCAGCTGGAGACGCTTCTGACGTCGTGCTTAATCCAGTACTAACAGTCCCGGATCCCATACGCAGGGGTGACAACAAGCTTGTTCTCTGTGAAACCTTGCTCACGGACATGACCCCGCACCCAACAAACACCCGTGCAAAATGTGCAGCCACTGCGGAGAAATACGGCGCACTTGACACCTGGTTCGGACTAGAACAGGAATACACCTTCTTCGAGGGCATAGCACCTCTAGGATGGCCGGACAACGGATTCCCTGCTCCCCAGGGTGGGTACTACTGTGGTGTAGGTGCCGATGAAATATTTGGACGTGAGGTTGTAAATAAACACCTTGACGCTCTACTATACGCTGGGATTCATGTTTCAGGTATCAATGCAGAGGTTATGCCTGGGCAGTGGGAGTTCCAGATCGGGCCAGTATCTGCTCCTCTAGTTGGAGACGAACTCTGGATTGCACGATGGCTACTCTACAGAATTGCTGAGGATGTTAAAGGCCCTAAAGGCATGCCAATCTCTGCAACCTTAGCTGCCAAGCCCGTACCAGGAGACTGGAATGGCGCTGGGTGTCACACAAACTTCTCAACTAATCAGATGAGAGAATCTTATGATGCGTGTATTGCAGCTGCCGAAGCTCTAGGAGCTCCCGGCAAACCCGAATTACACATCGCAAACTATGGGGACGGTGTAGAGCAACGTCTGACAGGTGCCCATGAAACGCAGCGATATGACCAGTTTTCATATGGTGTATCAGACCGAGGCGCTTCAATACGTATACCCTGGCAAGTTGAAAAAGCTGGCAAAGGATACATAGAAGACAGACGTCCAAATGCAAACTGTGATCCGTACGTTACGACCCAACTTATTATCGACACGGTATGTTCGGTGGCGAAATCTTAGTTGAAGAATAACACCTGACAAGTTTTAAAATAGGGGCTGCAGCAGCAGCCCCTATTTTAAATTAAAAACAATAAATATCCGACACCAAAAAAATATAGATCGGATACCCTTATTTGCCATCTTGAAAATAAACTCAAATACTCGGTAATTAAAACCATCTCCAAACTAAGATCAATTAACTATGGCTGGATAGTTGTACTCGGCACCGCGTTGATGCTTTTTGGCGGCGCAGGTTCACGCTTTTCATTCGGTGTATTCCTCAAACCTGTTACTGAGGAATTTGATTGGAGCCGGGGATCATTGGCCGGTGCCCTTGCACTTGCAGGGCTCGCAACCGGAGGGTTACGCCCTGTTGCTGGGTTATTAGCCGACAGATATGACCCAAAGATCGTCGCAGCTTCTGGCCTACTAATTGGTGGGATAGCTTTGCTTGTGATGTCAAGAGTAGAAAACCTTTGGCACGTTTATATACTGTTCGTAATCATGGGTGTTGGCTTCACACTGGCTTCGCCAGGAGCCGTTGCCAAAATTGTGAGTGCGTGGTTTACGAAACGCCGCGCCCTTGCAATGTCTGTAGCTGGTACAGGATCTGCCGTGGGCGAGACGGCCTTAGTACCGATAGCTGCTTTATCAGTCGCATATATCGGCTGGCGAGAAGGATATTTAATCCTTGGAGCAATCCTAATAGTCATAATACTCCCTCTTGTTTTGCTACTACTAAAAAGTAGACCTAGCCTAGGGCAACATGCTGACGGATATATCGAAGGTCAAGAAAGTGACTCAACAGGGTTTAGCGATAATTCAGCAAATCCAAATGTTGGCATGTCATTAGGTCAGGCGTGTCGAACAGGTATTTTCTGGCGATTAACTGTAGGATTTTTCATATGAGGCTACACAATGGGCTTCGTGAATGCCCACTTTGTCGCTTACACGACTGATTTCGGTGCAACCGCTGTACAAGGAGCCGGTGCATTAGCGACGGTTGGTGTTGCAGGCCTTATCGGCGGGCTAGCCTTTGGATACTTCGCCGATAAATTCGGTAGGCGACCTCTTCTTTCAGTGGCTTATGGAATGAGAATGCTTGGGTACGCTGTACTTTTGATGGCGACTAACCTACCTCTTGCGGTTGTGGGCATAGTGATAATTGGAAGTTCATGGACGTCAGTGATTTCATTGACAGGAACTGTCACATCAGATGAATTTGGACTACGTCGATTAGGCACGATATACGGAACTATGTTCATGGTGATGCCGTTCGGAGCTTCAAGTGCAGTGTGGATCGCAGGTCATATTTACGATCTATACGGAAACTACAATTTAGCAATGTGGATCAGCTTAGTAATGGGATTCATCGCTATGGTGGCGATAGGAACGCCTAACTCAGGAATATCTAAGCGCATCTGGCCAGACACGCCAAAGTTCGACTAAATCCAACGCCCTGTATTTCTTTCGTATTTTGTATAGGCTTCACCAAACTTACGAACCAGGTATGCTTCTTCACGCCTAATCACCAACGCCGTCAAAGCGGCAACTCCAAAAAAAACCGAAACCAACACTGCCATAGCGTTAATTGCAATCGCAATCCCTGCTGCAATCAACAGAAATCCTGAGTAGATAGGATTCCTAGTGCGCTTGAATGGCCCCGAGACCACAAGAACCTTAGTCGGCTCAGCCGGTTCTGGGTTTTCACCATGCGCACGCATTGTGCGCCAAGCCCATAAGATCAAAAAAAAACCAGAAATAACCAAAAATCCACCGACTGACACACCGATCATGCCACCGATAATTTCACTCCGCCAAATGAATACGTGAACAATTGCACCTAAAATCACCGGCACACCAAATATTACTGGTGGAAGCGCTGGCAAATGCAGTTCAACCTCATCAGGCTCTATATTGCTTCCATTGCTCATTTCGAATCTCCATACTTAATATTGCAGATAGCAAACATCCCATGACTAAAGATTTATGTAAAACATTTGCAATAGCAAGACTATCTTGGAACTCATTAATATGAAGATCTCTAGAGTTCAACCGTAATTCACGGATATCGCTGCAGTCATTTATTCGCGCCGACTTAATCTAACAAAGCGATCAGGTCACAATATCCCTTTGGAAAGCCTCACTCTCTCGGGTCCTTAATTCAACATTTACCCTTAGCTTTTCCAAAGTCTGCTGAAGTGTAAGTTGACCCTGTGGAACGTCATGGTCATCAAAAAACTCAAGCACATCTTTAGCCTGATCAGGATCACTCAACGAAGTAACACCAGAGAGCATACGAACAATTGAATTCGATGGAAAATCTTTATTGATACGAGACCAATTATCTTTAATAAACTGCCAAGCCTTAAACCCTTGCTCTTTATTTCGCATGCACATAGCAAGTAAATATGGAGCGTCCTGAGTTCTAATAGTTCCGTCTAGAGTCATAGCCAGAGTTCGGTGCATCTCTGCCTCACCTGGGAACGCTGACAGCGCTGACTGGTATCTACGTTCTTCCTGAGGTGTAGACGGATTATGATGCTTATCAACGAACAACTCGTACTGCGCCCTGTCACCCTTCGTAGCAACAACGCCCGTCACGGCAGCTGCAACATTTGGCTCTACTGAACCACTATTAACTAAATATGAATCATGCAAATCTTTAGCATTCCTAAGGGCAAGATCATCGTCACCAACATTGGCTATTAGCCGTATGAATAGGCCGCGAAGTTCCAAATCTCGCGAGGAGTCACCATCTGATGACTCCCATCCAAGCCTATCCAAGCCTGGTTGCACGAGATCTCTAACGATTGACTTGTACTGTATCTTAGCCTCACCCTCAACTAGCTTATCGAGTGTACTGAGGCAACCAGAAAGAACAGTCCAGACATCCAAATCTGTCTCGGTCTTAAATGTTTTTGCAAAAGTAAGGAACTCGTAAGCAGAAGTCCGTCCTGCCATCACTGATGACCAAGTATCATCGACAAGTCCATACCGCTCAATTGGAGTCAAGCTATCGAACATGGTGTTCGACAATGCGTCAAGCATATCAGGGGAATAACGAGCTCGAAAGAAACCGCTACCTCCTGCATTTGCAGTTGCCCAATGTATCGGACTATCAAGACTTATCTCAGCCGAACTCTGTTCAAGCAAATATCTAACTTCCTCAACGGCAGAAGACGTTCCTACCTTCAAAACTACAGGAACAGACCAAGTAGTCTTATCTTCCGAATCATCATCCGTATACAGAAATCTATCTTGGGTAAGTGATATCGATGATCCGTCTTCCGATATCGAAGCACTTATTAGTGGATACCCTTTCTGAAAAATCCATGAATCCATTATTCTTCGAGCTGGCTGTTTAGTCACATGCTCTATTGCATCCCACAAATCGTTAGTTTCTGTGTTTCCGTACTTGTGCTTTTTCAGGTAATAAGAGATTCCATCCTTAAACTCCTGCTCACCAAGGTACTGCTCGAGCATACGTAGAACTGATCCGCCCTTCTCGTAAGTGAGCAAATCAAACATTCCTTCGGCATCCACAGGAGAAAGCACTTCGAATTCAATAGGACGTGTATTGATTAGTGAGTCAACATCAAACGCCATTGAACGTTCTAGACTAAATTGGTTCCAGCGCCCCCAACCAGGATTGAAGTTATCGGAACACATAGTTGCCATAAATGTTGCAAAGGCTTCATTCAACCAGATTCCATTCCACCATTCCATCGTCACTAAATCACCAAACCACATATGAGCTATTTCATGAGCTATAACATCTGCAATTCGCAGTAGTTCAGGTTCCGTCGATCTCGTTTTATCAACTAATAACAAAACCTCTCTATACGTGATACAACCAAGATTCTCCATAGCGCCAAAGGCAAAATCTGGTACCGCTACCATGTCCAATTTTTGTCCTGGATACGGTATCCCGTAGTAGCGGGTGAAAAACCTTAGCGCATAAGCGCCTGCTTCAAGTGCGTAATCAGCAAGGTGCCCTTTACCAATGGGATGCACAATTCGTAGTGGTACTCCATCCACATCCAAAGGTGCAGTCGCCTCAAACGGACCAACAATGAAAGCTACCAGATATGTCGACATGATCATCGTGTCTGCGAATACAACTGACTTATGACCATCACCAACACTCTTACTAGAAATTTCTGGCCCATTCGACAGCGCAAACTGGTCTTCTGGAACGATAAGAGTAACCCCATAAGAAGCTTTAAATGCTGGCTCATCGAAACATGGAAAAGCACGACGAGCGTGTGTGCTTTCAAATTGGGTTGTGGCAATCGTATGCTCTACACCTTCATCATCTTTAAATCTAGAACGGTAAAACCCGCGTAGCTGATCATTCAAAATACCGGTGAACTCTGCAACGATCGTATAAGCGCCTGGTGTGACCTCTGACGAAAAAAATAACGTCGCTCGCTCCATATCTTCGTCATGCACGATCTCAATAGCCATTGTCTCGGTTCCCGAGTCAGATCTTACATAAGCATTAGAAATCTTCAGTTCGGCCGAATTAATTTGAATATTGTCGGTTAACTGATGCACTTCTACTTCAATCTCTACGTTACCGGAAAAAATAGCTTCTTCGAGATTGGGTTGAAGTGAAATTCGATAATGAGATGGCACGACGAAAGAAGGAAGGCGGTGTGGATTATTTGAGGCGTCAGGCAAGGTTCACTCCTGTTAAAAAAATTTTAATGCGTACAAGTCTAAAAAAAATGGACGCTACTAATCCGGAACAAGCAAGCTCAGCTTACCTGTTTAGGTAATTAAATCATCTACACCGAGTAACCAACCGAGCCATCTTCCCGCATAGGAATCACCTGCAGGTTACGTGGGGCATAAGACTGCGACTGATAAGTGTCTACCTTCAGGTCAATGCCTATTCCCGGCACATCAGGGACGCTAATATACCCACCCTCTCGTTTCCATGCGGAATTGAACATTACGTTGAACGGTTGTTCATCTTCGCGTGACCATTCTTGAGTCAAAAAATTAGGGATACTGGCGTCTATAGAACAAGCTGCGGCTGTAATTACCGGGCCCAAAAAGTTATGAGTAACCAAAGCGGAATGGTACGACTCAGCGATAGCAGCGATCTTCTTAACTGAAGTTATGCCGCCAGCAAGCCCAACATCGGGACGAGCATACTGGCTTCCTCCTGCCTCGAACATCTCGCGAAACTCCCATATAGAATGCATACGCTCTCCATTTGCTACCGGCAAAGTAGTTCGCTGTGCAATTTCCGCCTGTGACTTAATTGAATCGATCTGCACTGGGTCTTCATAAAACATTGGATGAAACTCAACAAGCTGCTCTGCTAGCGCGATAGCAACCATAGGGGTCAGTTTACGGTGCATCTCCAAAATGATATCTACATCAAACCCTGCACCTTCTCGCATAGCAGCAACATTTTCTCGCGTGTCATGTATTAACCGCGGCAAAGTCATCGACTGAAATCCATCAGGTAGTGGGTCGGTTTTTATAGCAGTAAAACCTTCTTTAGCAGCATCTCGAGCATTTAAGAGCAAGCCCTGAGAAGTTGTGCCTTGGTCCGCTGCATCAGGGCGAACGCCTCCCATCAATAGATGTAATCGAATCTTATCGCGTGTCTTGCCCCCAAGAAGACGCCAGACAGGCGCACTCAATGACTTGCCTTTAATGTCCCAAAGTGCAATATCAATTGCACTAACAGCTCCAGAAACCACGGAACCACGGAATGGACCCATCCTGTACATGTATTGCCAATGGTGCTCTATATCAAGTGGGTCTTGTCCCACTAAGTAACCAGCAAATTTTTTTACTACAGCATCGGTAGCCTCGAGGTACCCCCAACACGCCGACTGTCCAACACCAACTACTCCGTCATCCGTAAATATCCTGACGATATGACTATTGCCTGCAAGTAGCGATTCAACTCGTTCAATTTTCATCTAAATCTACTTTCGACTACCTAACTTACCCTAAAATGCACTAAAGTCGTTGCGATTTATCGATGCCAGATGGTACGACCTAGCTAGCGTTCATATTGTCAATTATCGCAATTGTTGAATCCATGTCAGTTGCTCTTGGATGATCAACGTATGTAGGGTGCCCATTAAAGCGATCAATTAGAATTGGATTCAGTCCAACATTATCTGCACCCTTAATATCCGATTCAATCTGGTCTCCAACAAAAACTATTTGCGAAGCATCCATTCCTGCTTTTTCAATAGCCACCTCAAAAATTCTCGGAGCTGGCTTTTCATATCCTGTTTCACCAGAAGTGACGACAAAGTCTATTTCCTGAATTAATCCCATTTCTTCACACAAACTGTCGCCCGTTGAGTTCATATTAGACACGACCCCGACCGTTAGTCCTGAGCTACGAAGTCGTCTGAGGCCATCCAGGACATCAGAAAAAAGTGTTATCCGATATTCTTGTTTACGAATTTCTGCCCAAATCTCTCCTGCGAGCGAAAGATCTACTTCATGCCCGGATCCTTGCAGAATCAGTTGCTCATAACGAGAGAAGAATGCCCATTGCTCATTACCATTCATTGTCCTAAGAGGTTTGGTTGAGTTTTGTTTAGCCATAAATTCATCGGCAAGATGATAACCAGTATCGATACGATCACGATTGATATCAATACCGAACTTCAAAGCTGCGCGATGCTGTATCTGATCTCTCGGAGGATCAAACCCAGCCAGTGTTCCATACATATCAAACATTGCTGCTTTTATACGAATCATTAATAAACCATTTCAAAGAAACAAATTTAATTTAATTTGGTGGTATGTACTCATAGATCACCACTGGAGTCTCTAATCCTTCCGAAATCATTTGAGCGGAGGGGTATACCTGAACAAGCCCATCAGTCTGCATTCGATCGAATTTCTTTATCCCTTGTTCACGGTATTTTGCTCGCTCCATTTCTCCAACATAAACATATTTCACGTTGTATTTATCGAGTGTTTCAATTGCGTCAACGCGTAGACCTGAATTAAAGAATTGGTCAACTTCAAACCGACGATCTGTAACCGTATAGGCATACCCAACTCGCTGTTGACGCTGGTGCCAATCCCATCCAATAACAGCAGGTAACCCGGTGTAAATAGAAACACGGTTACCCCACCGGTACTGATCACTAAGGCCTTCAATAATTACCGGAGAGCCTTCGATATTGTGCTGCATCCATCGTATTGCATCATAATCATATTTGAGTTTAAGAGGTCCTTCATGATCGTTGTAAGTCACCGACTTCATATAAGCCATTCCATCGAGTGTAAGCTCACTGTAATCGAATCTTTGAAGATTTCGTGCTCGGGTTCCCAAAATTGGATAGATCATGACACCAATCATGAATATCGCTAGAACAGACATCCAGACACTACGAGCTAGTCTAATCCTAGAAAACGAAAGCTTGCCAGCATCCCATAAGAACCATAAAAAATAGGCTGAAGCCATGGCGAGAAGTATCCATGCTTGCAAATAAAACTTGAAAACAGTGTTCATGCGTCCAATATCGTCTTTGACT
>DBSW01000071.1 GCA_002306745.1 Dehalococcoidia bacterium UBA1332
TTTATTACGCGAGTAGCAAACTCAGGATGCATTCCGATTCCGGTGCCAACAGCAGTGCCTCCTAGTGCTAGAACAGACAGTTCCGCAAGGGCCTTTTCTGCTCGCTTGCTGGCAAATTCAATCTGTCCGGCATATCCTAAGAATTCCTGGCCTAATCGTATTGGGGTAGCATCTTGAAGATGGGTTCGACCCGTTTTAACTACTTCCCAGAATTCATCGGATTTTTTTCTTAGTGAATCTTCTAATTCATTAAGAGCTGGAATTAAGCTGTCTTTAATTGCAACCGCAGCGGCTAAATGTATCGTGGATGGAAAGACGTCGTTCGAAGACTGACCTTTGTTCACATGATCGTTGGGATGGACGGGCGAACGTGAACCAAGTTCACCTCCTAAAGACTCAATAGCAATGTTAGAGATGACTTCATTGGAGTTCATATTTGTTGATGTTCCTGATCCCGTTTGGAAGACATCAACTACAAACTGATCGTCGAACTCCCCGTCTATTACTCTTTGTGATGCATCAATGATTGCGTTTGCAATTTTTTTATCGATCTCACCAAGTTGAAGGTTAACAACTGCTGCTGATTGCTTGATTTGGCCTATTGCCTTTATGAAGGAACGGCCCAAACGTAAATTGCTAATTGGAAAGTTAAGTTCAGCTCTACGCGTGTTACCACCGTAGTAGGCATTTATTGGAACTTCCAGCTCTCCCATAGAATCTCGTTCAAGTCGCATTTCTTGCGATGCCATTATTAACTCCTGAAGCTTCGATTATTTATTTGTTAAATCATATTCCCGAGTTAAGTTTCGGGAGTGGTTTTGATAGCGCTACAAGGGCGCCAAAAATTGTTATTCCTGCCGATACCCAAAAAACCATTTCTATTCCGAACCCATCAGCAACAGGCCCGGACACTGCGGGGCCCAGTAGCATTCCGATGGCATATAAAGCTTGATAAGAACCCATCGCTGTAGCGCGGATTGCAGAAGGCGCCGATTCAAGTGCAACGCTAATAAGCACTGTGTTCATTAGTCCTCGTCCGAAGCCATTAAGTGCTTGAAGGACGCCAAGTGCTATTAGGTCAGTTGCTATTGTCATTACGATCAAAGACGCCAGTGTCGCAAATGAGGCTAGAAGGATTGATGCAGTTGTTGTTGTCTTACCAGTCAACCATGCTGCAGCCCAGGTCCCAATTACTGCTGCAAGTAGACCAGCGGTCGTTATGTAGCCTACTTCTGATTTGGATGCCCCAAGATTTTCAGCATGGACTGGCAAAAACCCGAAATTCACTGCAAAAGTAACGAACTGTAATGTGATCGCTATAATCGAAATTCGAAGCATGTTTCGATTGGATAACACGCTCATTAGAGTAGAAAGTGAGTATTTAACGCCTTTAGATATTTTCGGTTCGGGAGCCGTAAACAGAAGTGCGGCACCACCAAATGCTATTGCCGCTGCTACGTAAAATGTGCTGAGTGTTCCGATGTGCTCGGCCATCAGTCCGCCTATGAATGTACTGGAAACCAGAGAAATGGTATTGACGGACATTATGACGGCCATCGCCTTACTGGTTTTACCAGAAGGGTAATACGAGGCAAACAAAACACTTATTGCTACCCATCCGGCGGCGGCAACCCCGGTTAGGCTTCTAGCAGCGAACAATGACCATGGATCAGGAGATAGTGCTAGCCAGACTCCTCCTAAGCCACTCAGTATTAATGCCACTATTGCGAAAGGGCGTCTTCCAACAATATCTGATCCAATACCGATAGGGATTCGGAGCAGCAGTTGTCCAATTGCATATGAAGCGATCACGTAACCGATCATTTCTAGGGATGCACCTAGTGTGCGGGCGTGAAGAGGTAATACCGGTACATATAGGTATAGGGAACTCCAGAAGAAATAGGTGGCTACGGCTACTGTGATGATGTACCTAGTATTTGATTTGCTCTTATTCTTATCCGCTGCTTGCATCGGTAATCTGTTTTAAGTGCGTTATGTGGGAGTTTTTACTAGAACATTTTATAAACGCTCGGCGTTTGAAATCGCTTTTTTCGTATCAAACGGTGACTGAGCCATCTTTCCCAAGGATACCGCTTATTGCCTCAAGCATTCCAAGGTGTCTGTTTGCATGGGCAATGTAACCTATAACTGCGTCACCGATATTGGTTTCGTTATCGTGCCAGTCGGTAAATGGGGCGTTGAACGTGTCGGTTTCTAATTTAGAAATACGTTTTTCGATTAGGTCAAAAGATTCAACAGCGTACAAGCGAACTTCCGACAGTTTCGGTAGCGGTAGTGTCCTGCCAACTTCATTGCCGAGTCCTGACCCTGCTCCCCACATTCCGAGATCTATTCCTTTAAATGTCCATTTTTCAGCTAATTCTGAAACATCCCATATTTCCTGAGTTTTTTCGTCTAGAAAAGGCGATAACAGGGATTGAACATAGTCGGCCCACCGAGCCATGTGCCAAAGATGCCATTTGCATGAAGGTGCCTTGTCGTTTGGCCAATTCGAGGCTTCTTCTTCAGTAAGTGCATCAATGGATTGCAGTATTTGAGCGTTAACGCGGCTCAATCTTGATAACACTATTTCAGGAGGAGTTGGAATTGGCATGTGAATTTACTCTGGTTTTCATCGATCTATATTAGTTTAGGCGTGCAGCCGTTCCCATTCTGGATCAGGATGATTTGCTATGAAATCATGATCTAGTTCATAACCTAATCCTGACTTTTTTGGAAGGTATAAGTGACCATTCCGTATTTCGAGAGGTTCGGTGATAACTGAATTGTAGTTTTCCAGAGAGTGATCCGACATCTCTAATCTATAGATATTGGGTACATTCATGAGCACGTGAGCCCCCGTGATTACGTTGAATGCTCCCGATGCGTCGTGAGGGCTAATTGGAACATAATAAGTTTCAGCGAGGATGGCAATTTTCTTCATTTCGGATATGCCGCCAGTCCAGCAGATGTCTGGCATTATGTAGTTAACAAGACCTTCTTGTAAGTACGGTGCGAAGTCCCAGCGCGTATATTTTCTTTCACCGATACATAGATTAACGTCGGTATTTTGCCTAAGTTGCCTGTGTGCATCTAAGCTTTCTGGCTGGAGTGGCTCTTCGAACCAGGTCAAATTGTGCTTCATCATTCGATTGCAAAGTTCTGTTGCTGTCGATACGTCGAAATTGCCATGTGCATCGATCATGAGTTCTATGTTTGGACCGACGGCTTCACGTAAAGCTCCCATGAGATTGTCTGCATACTCGGATGCCGCTGGGGAGATTTTTCCATCAACGTAACGCCGATGGTGCTTACTCATTTCAGGACTGAATGGATCGAGCTTTAAAGCTTGGTATCCCAACTGAACCTGCCGTTTTGCATCCAGTACGCAAGCATCAATGTCGTCAATTGAATTCACGTGAGAGTAGACCGGGACTGAATCTCTCATCTTTCCGCCAAGTAGATCCCAGACTGGTCTTCCTAAGGCTTTGCCTTTGATATCCCATAGTGCCATATCTATGCCGCTTGCTAGGGTGGTCCCGAATCCACGTGAACCAAGCGTGCCGAAACGTCGATATATTCTGTGCCAGATCGAATCGATATTGGAAGGATTTTGGCCAACCAGCCCCTCAGAGAAGTCTTGGCCCTCGAGGTCATGCTTGAGCATTTCGTATGCCCGACCTACTACAAGTGCTCCACCTCCTCCTGAATTGGTTGATTCTCCAACTCCTGTGATGCCCTCGTCAGTGTCAATTTCAACGAACAACCAAGAGCGGTTGCTGCCTTTTGGTCGAGTTAGGTAAACACGGAGGTCTGTAATTTTCATCTTGTTGAGTCTCGTTTCTCTATGTAACGGTGAAATTCACGGTATGGTCTAAATACATTTAGACTGATGCTCAGTAAGTACAAAGTGACCGGATAGTACACCTATGAGAGTGTTAGACTCCGCCCGATCTTTTGCAATACATATAAAAATCGACGATATTCAAGTGGATATTGTCCGGTGCTTTAGGGATAACCCGCTATGAGATTTTGTTACGCTAACCGACGATTTGCTTTATACCCACAGTCTGTGGATAGTTGGGACCTTTCACCTGAGCACTACACAGATGATTTTCTCGAAAAAACGAAGA
>DBSW01000188.1:0-6715 GCA_002306745.1 Dehalococcoidia bacterium UBA1332
CGAACATGACGAACATGACGAACACCAAGAAGGTGTTGACCCCCACGTATGGCTTAACCCATTAGAAGCAATCCACCAGGTACGCATGATCCGTGAAGCGTTTAGCGATGCTGATCCGGAAGGGACACCTACTTACGCCGACAATGCGGAAAAATTGATTACGGAACTTACTGAAATCGATAACTCGTTCGTGACTGGTTTGTCATCGTGCAGACTCGACCACATCATCGTGTCCCACGAAGCTTACGGACATTTAGCCGAACGGTACGAGATAGAACAGGTTGGGCTAGCTGGGTTAAGCCCAGACAGTGATGCGACACCACAAAGGCTTGCAAAGGTGATCGATGAGATTAATCATCTAGGCGTTGCCCACGTTCTTCAGGAACCAATAGTCAATAATAAGCTTGCCCAAGCAGTTGCAGCGGAAACTGACATTACAATCCTAACGTTACATCCAATGGAGTCTATGACACCTGCCGAGTTAGATGCCGGGGCTACGTACTTATCCATTATGAACGAAAACCTTCAGTCACTTCGTACAGCGCTAGATTGCAAATAAACAACAATAAATTGAAAAATTAAAAACAAATTTGGAGGCTACGGGAGAAACAACGTATTTAGACAATATTTTTTATCTTTCGAAAGGAAATCACGATGGACAAACTAACGGCATATTCAGTCAAGCTGAAAAAAGTAGTTGAAATTAAAAACCCAGAATTAATAACCATGAAAAACGGTCGAATGGCTGTCAGTGGCGTTGCTGCGGAAGATCCAAACAGCAAAGTATTTAGGATACTCAGTCAAAGTGATGTAGAGAAAGCAAAAAAGCTGATCGGCTAAAAAAAAGAGCCTGCCGCCAATGAACCCCAGGTAGCAGGCTCTTTTTTTATGTGCTTTAAAGAAAACTCCCATCAAAGTTTTTGTGCACGATATCACCAATAAATTCTGAATGACGAACTCACCAAAACTCAAAAACTTATTCGCACCTTTGTGCTCACGAAAAGAGAGCAATACATGACAAATTCTGACATGGATTCTCGAGTACCAGTAACAGTTCTGACGGGTTTCTTAGGCTCCGGTAAAACGACCTTGGTCAATAGGATACTCACAGAAAATCACGGAAAAAGAATCGCTGTGATTGAGAACGAATACAACGAGCTATCAATCGATCGTGATCTCGTGGTGAGCGAAGCGGAAGAGATCGTCGAAATGAATAACGGCTGTCTCTGTTGTATGGTTAGAGGGGACCTGATGGTTGCACTTCGCAACCTGTTAAAGCGCCGTGAAAAGTTTGACTATATTCTTATAGAGACAAGCGGATTAACGGATCCCGGTCCAGTGGCTCAGACATTCATAATGGACGATTATCTCAAAGAACGAGTCAGACTCGACGGTATCGTTACTCTCGTAGACTCCAAGCATGTATGGCTTCACATTGACGAACGAGATGAGTTGAGAGAACAGATAGGTTTTGCTGATGTCGTTCTTTTGAATAAAACCGATCTGGCTACCGAATCCGAAATGAAAAAACTGGAACAACGTATCAAGGAAATCAACGCATTAGCAAAAACTCATCGGACACAAAATTCAGAAGTAAATATGGATGACATTTTGGAGATCGGCGCCTTTGAAATCGATCGAATTTTGTCAACCCACCCTAATCTCATGAACGAGAACGAAGATGATTGCGGTATAGCTGAAGGCATAACCTCAGTGGGCATAACGTTTAAAGGAGAGCTCGACGAAGACAAAGTCGAAGAATGGGCGCATGAACTAGGGCACGATAAAGGTGCTGATATATTCCGTTCCAAGGGTGTACTAAATTTCAAAGATGTGCCTGATAGAGTGGTGTTCCAAGGAGTCCATGCAATATTTGATGGCCAAACCGATCGACCATGGGGCACAGACGAGCGCTTCAATAAGGTCGTATTTATCGGACGGAACTTAGATAAAGAAGAACTCGAATCAGGATTGCGCGCTTGTATAGCCAAGGTATGAAAACCAGAAAGCCCTCGTTTTTGATCGAGGGCTTTCAAAAGTTCTATATCGAGTGATCTGCTAAGTACTAAACACCCTCATGCCCAGTTAGCTCCACCTTTAACCCAGCATCAGCAGCCATTGACCAAGGGGTTTCAACAACCCAATGTCCAGGCTCCTTCTCAACCAAAGGCGGGCGTTCATTGGCCCACTGATGAGTAGGGTCAACCTCAAGCGGAGTTCGAGTCATAAACACGTCACCGGGAGGAGGATTGATAGGAGAAACAACTTCACCCGGCAGCAAAAACTCTTCACGTTGTATATCAGGGTGAGATGGCAAAGCTGCTGATACCAGTGCGTTAGTGTATATGTGCATCGGATTATTGAATATAGCTTCAGTATTTCCAGATTCCTGAACAACACCCAGATACATCACGGCCATATCATGGCACATGTATCTAACCGTAGCTAGGTTATGAGCAACCAAGAGGTACGCCAACCCGTGCTCTTCCTGCAGATCAACCAGTAGATTCATTATTTGGGCACGAATCGAGACATCGAGAGCAGATACAGGCTCATCAAGAGCAATCACTTTAGGATTAAGCGCTAGAGCACGCGCAATACCTATTCGCTGCCGTTGACCACCCGAAAATTCATGCGGATACAAGTTGGCTTGATAGGGGTTAAGACCTGTCTCACTAAGCAGGTCACCAACTCGGGTGGCAATCTGACCCTTTGTCATAGTCGTGGCAATTTCAAGGGGTTCACCAACGATAGAGCGGACTCTCATCCTAGGGTTTAATGAAGACCAAGGATCTTGGAATACCGCTTGTACAGACCGACGAAATTCAGTCTTACCTGCTTTCGACATGGTCGAAACATCTTCACCATCGTAAAAGATCTGACCATCAGTAGGTTCTTCAAGACCAAGTAAAAGTTTTAGAGTAGTAGTTTTACCACAACCAGATTCACCGACTAGACCAAACGTCTTATTACGCTCAATATCAAAGCTAACGTCGTCTACAGCCTTAAGAAAGACCTTCTCACCAAATCCGAGGAACCCACCTCCCACCTGATACCATTTACGAAGATTCCGGATGGAAATAATCGCATCAGCGCTAGGATTGATGCCAGGTGCATTTTGGATAGTTACATTTTCAGCAGTAGTTGTCATATGTTATTACCGATTATCGTATAACTTTATTCAGGTTATTCGTAGATTACCCTTCGCCCTCATCATCAGGGATTAGGTGTGAGTATTTGTCGTAGTCAGCTACTGAGCTCTTGGAAAGCTGAACCCAGTGCTCTGGCTCGACTTCCACAAGCGGTGGCCGACGTTCAGCATCCTCAGGCTCGAACTCCAAAGGAGATCTAGGCGCAAAGGCATCGCCTTGAGGCAGATTGTAGAGAAGAGGTGGCTGACCTTCGATTTGTGGCAACCGACCAGATTTCTCCTCTAATTTTGGAACCGATCCAATCAGAGCCTTGGTGTATTCATGCAATGGCTCATTGAATATAGTACGAACATCAGCGACTTCAACAATTCGCCCCGCGTACATAACCGCAACTCTGTCACACATTTTGGCAACAATACCGAAGTCGTGGGTAATGAAAATAATTCCAACGCCCTCTTCTTGTTGAATCTGTCGTAACAGTCGCAGATACGCTGCCTGGATCGTCACATCAAGTGAAGTAGTCGGCTCATCGGCAATTATCACAGCTGGAGCAGACGATATTCCAATCGCCCCAACGACACGCTGCCGCATTCCACCAGAAAGTTGGTGAGGAAAATCTTTAGCTCTAGATTCAGGAGCCGGTATTCGAACCTTACGAAGCGAATCGACTACTTTGTTCCACAGTGCATCACCTTTCAAATCCTGATGGATTTTTATCGCCTCTCCAACCTGATTCTCGATACTGAAAACAGGGTTGAGGGCCTGCATAGGGTCCTGAAGAATCATAGATATTTCGCCGCCACGTACCTCTGTCATATCGCTCTCAGAAAGTTCGAGGAGGTTTCTTCCGCCCAGCTCAACCTCGCCTCCAACAATACTCCCTGGAGGAGAAGGTACAAGCCTCATCAACGAAAGTGCAGTTACAGACTTACCTGATCCAGATTCTCCAACGATACCAAGAGTCTCGCCTCTCCTAACGTGATAACTAACCCCATCAACCGCCTTCACCGTCCCCCAACGGGTGGTGAAATGTGTCTGTAGGTCTTTAACATTTAGGACAACTTCATCCTGAGCGGCACTTGCGCCAAAACCGTCGGTGTCCACAGCTACAGTAGAAACTTCTTTCTCTTCAACTGCTGCTTCGGTGGATTCTGCCATTCTGTGTCCCCTGTACTAGTTGCCAAATCTGGAGGTTACTTACCTCGTCATATAGCACGCAACTCGTAATCGATTTTCATTTCAATTAAACAACATAGTCGCTTATTAATGCGACGGAAGTGCTCGGCACGATACCAAATTTTACTAATCTCCGCTAGCGGTCAACGTACGATAACCTACCCTAAATTCCTAGATCATGTTCAAGTTCGGTCAGAGCACCGTCGATCGCATTCACTATAAAATCTATTTCTGATTTGTTGATCGACAAAGGCGGACAGATAGTGATCACGTCTGCAGCACGCAGAGTGACAATGTTCTTCTCAAATAACATTTTGGGCATCTTTTTTGCCAAACCAGCATCTGCAGGAAAGGGAGTTTTAGACGGTCGATCTGCTACCAATTCAACTGCCGCCAACAGACCTAAACCACCTCTTACATCACCGACAATATCATGACTGTACAGTGATTGAAGTTGATCAAAAAGATAAGGACCCAATCTTCTGGAGTTTCCTACCAAATCTTCACGCTCGAATATCGCTAAGTTCGCTAGCGCAGCCGCAGAGGCAATCGGATGACCGCCAAAAGTGATTAGGTGCTTAAATGTCTCGTCAGCACCGCCAATAAACGCATCTGCTATCTTTTTTGTTGCAATAGCAGCGCCCAATGGGGCATAACCACTCGTTATAGCCTTAGCGACAGTCGTGATATCCGGCTGTACACCCCAATTCATTGGCGCGAAATATTCTCCAGTTCGTCCGAAACCTGTAATAACTTCATCTGCTATCAAAATTACGTCGTACTTGTCGGCAATTTCGCGTAACCTCTGCCAATATTCTTCAGGTGGAACTTGTACCCCGTAAGCCGCTGAAATAGGTTCAGCAATCATAGCCGCTACTGTTTCTGACCCCTGATGTTGAATGACCGTTTCGAATTCATTAGCACATTTTATTGCGACATCTACAGGATCACCCTCGTATGGCAAACGATAAGAGTTCCAGTTAGTGACGTGGATAGCGCCAGGCATCAGAGGTCCCATAGGATCGGCTGTGGTAGATCCGCCGAGACTCACTGACATAGCCGTACCACCATGGTAAGAATAGCGTCGGCTAATCACCTTGAACGCCCCTCCCCTACCATTGATAATTTGATACTTCTTTGCCATCTTGACAGCAGTTTCAACCGCTTCAGAACCGCCTGAGACAAAGAATGAACGGGCTCCATGATCCGGATAAAGGTTAGCAACTTTTCCAGCCAGTTCAATTTGCGGAATAGTAGAACCGCCTGCTGGAGGCGAATCAATCGCCGTCATTTGCGCATATACCGCATCCGCTATTTCAGTCCGACCATAACCGGCCGCCTTGAACCACAGCCCTGCCATCGCATCGAGATACCGTTGACCATCAGCTGTTTCCACCCAGACCCCATCTCCCTTTACATAAATCTTTAGGCTACCGCGCCAATCATTAATTTGCGCTGCATGCATAAACATATGATCACCAGCGATCTGCTGGAGTTCCTCGATCCGATCACCAGTCAGGGTCTTTGGGTTACTGGTCGAAGTCATAAGAGTCTCCGTATAAAAGACGAGAAGTAATTTGTTGTTCGCCAAAGGCACGTTAATTCTAAATCGCAAAAACCAACCGGTCTATCGGTCAAATGTAAGGAATACGGTACAAAATTCAAACGTAGCCCTTGGCGGTGATCAAATGGGAGCGAACATGTTTCTTGACGAGACGTCAATCGCTTCCTCCTCAAGACATTTAGCTAATGATTGGAGAAAAGTGACCCCGAAAGTTCAATTTTATAGCTGAGAAATAACTCACTCATCTAACTCGGCCTCAACCTTATTTCACTACTTACACCGTAACCTAATACAGCCGTCTCGTCGCTCACTTCTAACGTAACCACACCGCGGTAAGGCGCTACATCCGCTACGACAACCTCCACACCCGGTAAAACTCCGTTGTCGTTTAGATATGCAACCAGCTCTGCGTCATCTTCCGGAATACGATCAACAATCATCGATTTACCTATAGGTGCCTGATCGAGGTTGACGACACCACTGCTCTGCCTGTATCCGCTACCCGGTATCGGCTGTCCAAAAGGGTCCGTCTTTGGATTTCCAAGCTTTTTTTGAATCCGGGTCTCAAGGGTGTCCGATAACGCGTGCTCAAGCATATGGGCTTCTGCATCTACTTCATGTAAGGGGACATCCAGCAATTCAACAACCATACAAGCAGCTAATCTGTGCTTTCGAATCATCGCTTCAGCAAGATTTCTCCCTTTAGGTGTTAGATCTATATCTCTACTATCACCCAGTTTAATCAAGGATTCCCGTTCCATCCTTCGCAACATTCCAGAAACCGCAGGAAGTGAGGTTCCAAGATTTTCACTGGCGGGGACCC
>DBSW01000188.1:7045-10245 GCA_002306745.1 Dehalococcoidia bacterium UBA1332
CCCGCCGTAACTGATCAACAAGGTTGGAATTACTAACCTTTTCCCCTCGCTCTTGCACCACATAAATTGACAGAAGGTAATTTTCCATCGCCTGAGTGAGCCGAGGTACAACTTGATTTTTCTGTGCTGGCATAATGCACCTTCTGTTTAACAACGCTAGCCTTTAAGCGATATTCCATTTACATATTAATGTTACGACAAAACTTCGTAACTACGAACATACACTGACTTCAGATCAAAGAACATGTCTGGAGCAAGTGCAAAAACATCGGTTATTCTAGAAATATAGATCACTCACTGTGCATGAATAATTCATCAGATTTGCCTGAAACCACGACCAGTGCACTTAATAAACAGCCTATAACGCTTCACGCTATCTCGTTACTGCTTCCAACAGCAGCGAACATGACAGTGGTACCAATCCTGTCACTCATTCTTTCTGGAATCCTAACCCGCACTGATCATCCAGATGCAGCGATCGGCGGATTCGCTATTGCACTTGGGATTTCTATGTTTGTAGGTCTCCCGCAACTTCGAATTCAACAACTAACATTAGTATTCTTGGAAGATGATGAATCACTTCGACAGTTACGCAAATTTATAGGCTTTTGGGTACTGTTAGTCACAACAATTTCCTCAACTGTTGTGCTGCCACCCGTATCAGAGTTTCTGCTAAGAGAAATCTTTTCAATAAGTGGACTAATTAAGCAGAACGCGTCACAGTCATTGATCTGGTTGATACCACTTCCTGGACTTCTGATATTTAAAATGTATTTTTACGGTACAGTCCTAAGGATAAGTCG
The DNA here is from genome assembly GCA_002306745.1 of Dehalococcoidia bacterium UBA1332. Taxonomy (GTDB): domain Bacteria; phylum Chloroflexota; class Dehalococcoidia; order Lucifugimonadales; family Lucifugimonadaceae; genus Lucifugimonas. Next base: position 7,849 of record DBSW01000188.1, read on the forward strand.
ACCAAAAATCGCCTGGATCGGCACATCAACAGGTGCAGCAACGGTCATAGCAACGGCCTTTGCATTATTCCTTACAGGAGTCGTTCAGGGAGCAAGCATCGCAGCAATAGCCTTAATCACAGGGACGCTAATAGAGGCAACAACACTTGCAGTGCTTTCTAGAAAACCGATTAAACAATTTATCGAAACATCAAGCTCAAGAATTAAAAAAACCTCAATAGGTTCAATGGCTACGTTCTTTTGGCCATTATTGTTTGCCGCTATGTTGCCAGCAGGTACTCAACCGATTCTCAATGCAGGTATGGCAAGATCGCCTGAACCTGAAGTGTCTATAGCAGCGGTCGCCCTCGCTTTTTACGTGTTCCAATTAATCGCAGTTGCAACCAACGGCACACAAAATACAGCACTCGCTCTTTTTGCTAGTGGCTATGCCCCTTTACGAGTCAGAAAATTTGTCCTTTTTGTTGGATTAATCACATTTGTGGTAGTAGGGATAATCGCATACACACCACAAATTACCCAAGTAGTAATCGGGGACATCATGGGCGCTAAAGGTCGTCTCAACGAATTAGCGACAACCGGGTTTCGCATTCTGGCGATTCTCCCTATTGCACTTGTAGTTGAACAGCTTTACACCGCCGCTTTAATGCGCACTCGTGAAACCCGACCAATAATATACATAAACGCACTTCGACTATTAACTTTGACTGTCTGGGTAATTGGAACCGTAAATTTCACAGATCTAAACGGACTTTGGGTCGGTAGCGGCGCTTGGACATTAACCTTATTAAGCGAATCAATATACGCCTATATTTTCGGTCGCAAAAACCTCAATAAAGTAAATTGATATAACCCTGAAGTCATACAAAGAACAAAGTCAATATTGGCTTAACTCCAGCTTCTTTACCAATCAGCACCAATAACTGGATCATCCGCAGTAGTTACTCTCTTTTGCCCGCTCCCATCACGTTTCATCATGTAGACATCCGATGAAATACCACTTGAAGATATAAACAAAATCGATGAGCCATCACTACTCCAAGAAGGTGAAGAATCTGCGACTCGATTTGAAGTCAACTGCTTAGTATCGTTACCGTTACGCTCGACTACATAAATCTCAGCTGCATCACCTGAGCCAGCCAAATACACTAGCCTTTTACTATCTGGTGACCAATCATGCACCGAACTCTGATTAACATCGGTCGCAACGGTGATGTCATCCTCACCATCCTTGTTCATGACTACAAGATCAACACTGCCATCTTCATTTATGCGATTAAACGCGATCCATTGACCATTGCGTGACCAGCGTGGATTATATGCATGCCCCTCATATAGGGTAATCTCATCAACACCTGTAGGATTTCGCCTCCGTATCGCACTTTCTTCGCCTTCCGTGACAGCATAAACAACCCATTCACTATCAGGCGACCAATCACCGATATGAGCATCTTCTACCCCAGCGGTAAGTGCGGTAATTTGACCAGACTCGATATCTAAGACGGAAATTAAATTCCCACTAGGACTTTTGGTCTGCAAAGCAATGCGAGTAGAGTCAGGTGCCCACCTGAAACCGGTAACATCAGCAGATGAGCCTGCAAGTTGTCGCTTTTCTTTGCCACCGGGATCCATAATCCACAACTCAGCGGACCCGTTCCTATCAGAAATAAACGCTATCAACTCTCCATTCGCGGACCAGTAGGGAGACTGATCTGCTCCGGGGGATTTGGTCAGTCGCTCCGCCTCCTCATCACCAGATTTAATGATGAATAAATCAGCACCTCCACCAGATTCAACGCTAAAAACCACTCGGGATGACTCTGGTGCAGATCCACCACACCTAATAGTCAACAGTAGAACAAAAATTAAAGCGAATAGTCTGCCGTATTTACCAATCAACCAAATACTTGGAAACAAATTAGAAGGTGGTCTATTGATAGTCATTAAAGAATAGAACCGCATTTATAACTCTCATGCTGATTTGAATCTTACAGTTAACACAAGTGGCATATGTAACAACAACACCCTAACGGAATTGGTTGAATGAGTACCACAGTACAAAAATCCGTAATTAAACAAATTCACTAACCGGTGGTCGACTCATTTCAAGAATCTAAAGTAAAACCTAATCAATAAAACTAGTAACTTCTGCTCACGATTCTCCGCATATCAATAATTCTTTCAATTACCGTTCACATGTGTAATCGTAATAAGAAAACTGTTTATTGATTAGCATCGGCCTAAGCCACCAAACAGCCCAGAGCGTCAATCATCACACCATCCACTAGCCAAGTCTTACAAACAACGGTTTTTCAGTCGTGCTAAATCAATATCTGCGAGGTATTATCAATGTATTCCCGAGTAGCTCAGCGGTAGAGCAGCTGACTGTTAATCAGC
>DBSW01000046.1 GCA_002306745.1 Dehalococcoidia bacterium UBA1332
TGTTTTACCTGCTCCGTTAGGACCTAAAAGACCATATGTCTCGCCATATCCAACCCTAAAGGTAAGGTCATCGACTGCTACAAACTCGCCATATAACTTCCGAACTCTATTGGTGCTGATGATCGAGCCATTTGTTTTTTTTACGAATTCGCTCATATTATTTACGCGCTTACATATCTTTATCGCCCGAACAATTTCGCATTACAATAAATCAATCGAGTATCGATTAACAATCAGCTCTGATTCGAAGTACCTGACGGATTGTTGTGACCAGGAGTTTCACCAATCCAAACTTCTCCACCCTCAAAGAATTCCTTTTTCCAAATTGGCACTGTCTCCTTAAGCCGATCAATGAAGTAAGTTACAGCCTCAATTGCTGAGGACCTGTGAGGGGATCCAATCGCCAATACCATGCTGGTCTGCCCGATGTTCACTCGCCCTGTTCGGTGCGCTACAGCTATCTTTCCTAGATCCCATCGATCCCGCATTTCTCGGATAATTTCGTGTATTTTATTTTGAGCCATAGGCTGGTATGCCTCATAAGAAAGATATTGGACCACCCTACCTTCATTGTTATTTCTGGTAACGCCTAAAAATGTAACCACAGCACCATCAGCCCCTGTAGTCACGAATTCAATCAATAAGGACTCGTCAAGTGCATCAGAACCAATAAACACCCAATCTCTATTACTTCTTAACTCACCAGAACCTCCACTAACTGGAGGAATCAACGCAAGTTCATCCCCTGTTTGCACAAGATGTTCGGACTCCACATAACGACCATTTAGCGCTAGCATCACACTAGAGACGGGCGCTGGATCGTTAGGAGCAGCCGATCTAGCAGCAACAACGGCGTCGCCGACCGTCATGCCTGCAGTTACATCGACTTGCACGCTGCGCGTGCCCGCGCGTTCACGCAAGCCAGCGAAAAATATTACGGTGAGTTGTTCTAATTCAGATGCCACTCAAGATCAAATCTACAATTTAGATCGCAATTATGCGACCAAATTTTAACATTCCTAATTTGTAAACATATTCAGAAAGTAATTTTTAGTTGTCAGTTTTTTAAATTAATTACCCAACCTACAATAACGAAAATAGATACCAACAAAAAATATATTTCAAACAGATAACGTAAATGGTGGCCAAATCTCAAGACCAGTGCTTAACAAATTTTTATTCCATTTTGGTAATACACGTAAACCTAAATACCAAGGATATGATTAGATCAATCTGAATTGGTTTTATTTTTTTGTGATCATGTAATTCAAAAAAGGATCTAGAACAATTTAGTTAGAGCGGGAAATTTGGAAATTTAGTGGAATTACAACTAACAGTAACTTGAAACCTTTGACCTGTATTGCAATGCCCAATACAATTTAGAATAGACTCGTTTAGGCATTTCGTTTAAAGTGAGTTCTCTTAATTACTACTTCTTTGTCTCGCCGCAACTAGTTACGGCATGGAGTTATGTCCCGTATGGTTCGAATCCGTCTCAAACGCGTTGGTGGCAAGAAGCACCCTTTTTACCGAGTAGTTGTCGCTGACCAGCGTGCAGCACGTGATGGTTCTTTTATTGAACAGATCGGAACATACGATCCCTTCCCTGATCCACCTGTGATCAAGCTCGATCAGGAAAAAGTAAGCCAGTGGCTCAAGAACGGCGCGCAGCCTTCTGACTCGGTAGCTGACATCCTAAGATCATCAGGCTTATTGCCAAAGGTAGAATCTGCAAGTGGCTGAGCCGGACGTATCATACGAAGACGATGATTACGGAGGCCATGAAACAACGGCCATCGGCTCTATGCGCGAGATGATCGAGTACATCGCACGCGCCCTAGCTTCTAATCCAGATGCCGTATCGGTTACTGAAGAAGATGATGGAGATCATATCTATTTACGCTTGAGCGTTGACGATCAGGATAAAGGGAAAGTGATTGGACGTAATGGTAGAGTTGCTCAATCGATGCGTTCTCTACTACGCGTAGCTGCTGTGAAATCCGACACACGAGTAACTTTAGAAATCGACTAGGCCAACACTATCTGAAACTTCGTAGATCACAATGACTGCGACTAAACCAACACAGGAATATACTAACGAGCTAGTCACTATCGGCCGGATACGAAGACCCACGGGTATAAGTGGAGCAGTATTAGCCGAAGTCTATTCAGGAAATGCTGATCGATTTCATGCGGGTGATGTTGTCACGGTAGGCGAACGAATCCTCACAATTGTAGATACCGGAAGATCAGGCAACAGCGCTAAACTCACGTTCAAATCAATCGATTCTATAGACGAAGCCAACCAACTAAGGAATCATGAAATATCGGTTTTCGCAGATCAGCTTCCCATAAATCCACCCGGTATCTACTATCACTACGAGATAATAGATACAAACGTCGAAACAGTTGAAGGTCAGATACTGGGCAAGCTAACCGAGATTCTTGAAACAGGGAGCAACGATGTGCTCATCATTACGAGTGATGCGCCCAAAGATAAAAAGCGTCCGAATGAAATACTGATCCCTGTGATCGAAGGTGTCATCATTGAACTAGATCGAATCAATTCGAGATTAATAATAAATCCGCCTGACGGCATTATGTAACTAATAACACTTGGGTAGTATAAATTACCTGTTGAAGGTCACAAATCGATATACAACGGATTGAATCTGAATATTTGAACTCATAGACATGAATCATAGGGTGGAAGTCTGAATGTCAGGTCATTCAAAATGGAGCACGATTAAGCATAAAAAAGGTGCCGCAGACGCCAAACGCGGTATTCTTTTTACAAAACTCGCTCGCGAAATAATGGTCGCAGCCAGAAATGGCGATCCAAACCCTGAAATGAATTTCCGTTTACGACTGGCAATCGACAACGCAAAGTCGCAGAACATGCCAAAAGATAATATCGATCGAGCCATAGCGCGTGGTTCTGGAGTGGGCGGTGATTCGGTAGTTCTCGAAGAAATCAGCTATGAGGCTTATGGACCCGGCGGAGCCGGAATAATTATTCAGGCTCTTACGGACAACAAAAACCGTACAGCGGCTGAGGTAAGAGCCAAAATAACTAGAGCAGGTGGAAATCTCGCCGGGTCCGGTGCAGTTGCCTGGAACTTTGAAAACAAGGGATTAATTACCATTGAAGTAAAGGACGGCGACCCTGACGATATTGCCTTAGAGATAGTTGACGCTGGCGCCGAAGACGTTGAAGTTGATGGATTAACAGTGCAAGTGACTGCTCCTTATGAACATTTCGCTAACGTTAAGTCCCAAGTTGAGGCGATTGAAGGAGTAAATGTCGAAAGCGGAGACGTTGCGCTAGTACCTACCACATTGGTGCCACTAGACGATCAGGGTGCTTTACAAACACTCAGGCTTTTAGATGCGCTTGAAGATTTAGATGACGTGTCTAAGGTGTACTCCAACGGCGATTTTTCTGATGCAGCGCTCGCAAGATATGCTGGAGAATAGGGCGATACACACTCGTGCTTTTTTTTATAACACAACGCAGTTATTGCCTATAATTAAGGTTGAAATGTGATGTGCAGAACAACCACGGGTCCATTACTGGCAATGGTAGGTGTCGCAGGAACAGCGGTAGGCGTTGGCTTTGCCCTCGTTAGAGAAAAGCTAGACCGAATTGCAGATTCACGCGCGGCTAAGCAGGCAGCGGATGATACAGACCCATCATTGGAAATTAATAAACAAGCAGCATCTAAGTCTAAAGATTAGGTTTAGTTAAGCTGTCCCATCATCGCTGAGACGCTGTTCACTGG
>DBSW01000136.1 GCA_002306745.1 Dehalococcoidia bacterium UBA1332
GGTTCTTGAACTTATTGAAGGCCTTAATACCAAGGGATACGGGTGTAGGGTAAAACTGGTTATCCATGCTCACCCCCTTTAAATCTGCCGCATAACATGATCAATCATCGCTGGCCTGCCGTGATGATGGCCTATTGTTGATAGGCCAGCCTTCCAGACGGTTTCGTCAAACTGATCGCGTGGGAGAGTACGCAGCAGATCAACAATCCCCTTCTTATCCTTGGCACCAATGAGCTCCGATAGCGTTCTTGGGATTGTGGTTTCTAAGTCAGGAAAAAGATCCATAGTCTTCGCCTCGTGAAATGTATTCGCCTTTTCATCGAATATCTCACGGGTTCCCGAACTAGCAACTATCGCGGATTCGGGCGGTTTCTATATTTTCGCTTTCTGCGGATCGACGTTAAGCTGGTCTTTTCCGATGGTCAGTTCCAGGGCGGAATCGAAATGGTCTTCAGGTATTACACCCATCCTCGTAGCAACCTGAACCATCACAGTGTCACGGCCATATTTTCTGGCAACGGCAGCAGCACCTGGGCACTGGCAAACATCTGTAGGGTGATAGTTTCCTTCATCATCAAAGTTTCGCCCGTCCTCCCTGTAAACCGTCTTATGACAATGAAACGTCATGTCTTGGCCGGACAATAGGCCTTCAATGATTTCCTCCCTTCTACCGGGCTCCAGGTGAATAGCGCTCTCATCATTACGGAAAGGACAATTGGCGCATGGTTTGGTCAACTTAAATTGATTTTTCATCCGTCCTCTCCTCACTCAGTACAGCAGTTGCATATTTTGATAATTCAAGATGGTTCTTGTGGATACCCTCCAGGCACCGGCACAGCACCTCATAGGACACCTTTGTTTCAACACCGTCTACTGCGTGCTGGCTTAGTATGGGTAAACGCTCCACTGCCCTTAATAAACAGACGATGTGGTCTTTTTCAATATCGCTAAGCTGCCTTCGACTGCCTACACCTGGCGGCTGAGCAATGTACTCTGCCATTGCCATCTTGAATCCTCGTCGATATCCGAAGTGTTAGTTGTTACTCGAATATCTCACGGGATTCTGATCCAGCAACTCATTCAAGACAGTTGTGCAAAGCCATTAAAGCCCAATGACGTACAACACTCCCACCAGATCTTAGATACATGATGCACTGACCATTTTTAAGTGAATCTGTGTCGCCTTCTAAGGTAAATGTTTGCCCTCTCTGGTCAGCTACAAATGCCACTGTTGAAGTGATTCCCAGAGCAGCGCCAGGACTGAATTGATATTGGCTGATGGTCTGGCCATTGAATGTTACTTGTATGTTGAATCGGCCCTCGATGATTGGTTGGTAGCGTCCCGCATAGAAGGAGCGTTCTTGAGCCAAGCGGACCAGGGAGAAATATACCTGTTCTTGTTCTGACGCTTGCGCACCTGAACATGCGCCACTGACAAGCACCACCAAAACAAGCTGTCGCCAGCAGACCTTCACTATATGCCCCCCTAATCCTTGGTTGATTGCCCAAAAATACTGACTTTTGACCCGAGTTGCTAGTTCAGGTTTCTGGGGTAAGTTGGAATCATCAATAGGGAGATGCCGTCATGCACCAAGAGTCAATGTCCGTCGTGGAAAGAGGTAATGCCGCGATTATTAACGCCAGAAATCCAGATACCGTCGTCTTTGAATCGGGAAATGTCTACAAGCTTTACGGCAAGAAGACAGAGAACAAAGTGAAGCGGATCGGAGAGCAAGATGCGCCAGACTTTGAGCGTTGGGACGACTATCACTTCCAGCGCAGATATAGCTACTTGGGAGAGGTGAAAGTAGTCCGAGTAAAGCGAACGCTGAAATTGCAGTTCAACTGAGCATATTTTCTTCATTCAAAGCAAAGGTAGTCAAATGGATAAGGACATATTGGAACGTCTGTTGGCGGTACTTGCTGGACAAGCAAAAGCTTCAGATGACGATCGCAGGAACCTTCTGCGCGTGGCCACGATGTGTGGCGTAGCTGGGTTATATGAACACTACAAAGAAGACGTTCTTGCGAAGTTCAGCATTGAGCAATTGCAGGAGATTGTTGATACCACCGAGCCTTTCCGTGGTTTCACGGTTGAACATATTTTTCACACCGCACTTTATGCATAAGGAATCCAACATGAAATGCCTATTTATATTTTCTTTATTAGCCGTCATCACAGCATTGACTGGCTGCAAGCCCGAAGATTTCCAGGACACTGGCGTGCTGTCCATAGAAGACTTCTACATTATCGGTAGCAATGACAATACGCTCGACGAAATCCCAGAAATTGACCCGTATTTCAATGATGGTGAATTTCTTCTATTCATCCGACTTGGTAAGCCGGATCTAGGGTACGAGCTCACCTACTACCTTGGAAATAAACAGTCTACCCAGGACGCCACACCCATTTATCACCTGGACTGCGATGACGACGACCGGTACTGCTATGACGGCGACTACTTCGCACTCAGTTGTTATTACCTGCCGGACATGACAGGCCAATGCGGAAGCAATCGGTTCAATCTCTCAGATACCATCTTCGCTCTCCCATTCAGCGGCTACATCATTGCTGAGGTCTGCCACAGAGTTCAAAACCAATGCGTGACACGCACCAATCGTGTTGTTTTTCGATAGGTCTCAACTATGCAACCGAAGACACCTTGGAACCCAAGTAGAAAGGCTATGAACCGGGTCAAAAATCCTCTCCCTATCCCATCGGACTGCCAGCATTGCGGCGATACAGTGGAAATTGTCC
>DBSW01000049.1 GCA_002306745.1 Dehalococcoidia bacterium UBA1332
AGGCAATTTCAAATTATCAAGTGCCCATTGAACCACATTACCACCTTCAGAAAATGACCCGCCCAAAAGGGTTCGATTTGTGCCCAATCGGTACGCCCACAAACCGATTGGAACTTCAGGAGTATGATCACTCATCAGAACTCGCATTGCACCAGTCGTTACGACAGTTAGTGCCACTTTACTCGGATCAATACAACCTGTTCCAACGTTTACTGCTGCACCATCGCCGACAGCAAGAAAAAAAGGCTTCTGCGCTAAACATGGCCAACGATTAGCGTATTCTGCAGTAAGCCCCGTCTCATATTCATTCCATGGAGCTAATTCAGGAAGATTAGCTGCATCTACGCCCAACCTACCCAACAGCCCATAATCCCAGTCGAGGTCATACCTGTTTAATAACCCACTCCATGATGAAATACAGTAGCTCGCCTTAACATTTTGTCGACCGAACCAGCGAGAGTACATATAAGTAGAAATATCTACGTATTTATCAATATCATTGGCAAGATCCTTACGAGTTCTCTGCAACCAACGAATTCGACCTGGAACATATGAAGTATGTTGATTTACACCCGTACGGTCATAAATAACTGGAACGTTAAGTTCCTGTTTAAGTCTTTCGACATCTCGAGCCGAGCGGGCATCTGCGTAGGTATAAACTGGGGTAACAGCGTTGCCTTGGGAGGTAACGCCTAGCACAGTACTTGCCATACAATCGAATCCGACTCCAAGAATTGCATCGGCCAGTTTCCCAGATTTTTCCAATACCAGATCTATCGCTTTTTCAGTTGCTCTAAGAATCTGATCGGCTTCTTCTTCACATGTTCCATCAGACGCTACTATTTGCTTATGTGTAACCGATACTTCGGTGTCTTCGATACCGTGCGCTTGTGAATCAAAGAGCCCGGCCTTAATTGCTGAACTACCGACATCTACCGCCAAAACAAACGGTGGTTCAATACCAGTCACATTGCCTCCTGATACGATCTAAAAACTCCTGCTAACTGATCTGATATTTCTCAACTAGTGATTGGTCTATCTCGATACCCAATCCTGGTTTGTCAGTCACTTCGAAAAAACCCTCTTTAGGTTCATAAGGCTCAGCTGTAATCGCATTTTTGTGCTCATTCGCGTGATGACCGTGCTCCATTATCATGAAATTATTACAAGAGGCAGAGTACTCAACAGTCGAAGCTACCGAGAGGATTCCACCACCACCTACATGAGGAGCCACAGGAATGTTGTAGGTATCGGCAATAGTACCTATTCGATGGCCTTCCGTGATTCCAGTCCGCGCTATATCGTGCATAACAATGTCATAAGCGCGCCTTTCGAAAGCTTCTCGCATTTCGTATCTAGTACGACTCCATTCACCTATAGCAACAGCCATATCTAACGCTTCAACCAAAGCCGCAGCACCAGGTATATCATCAGGTACAAGCGGTGACTCAAGCCACGTGAAGTCTAATTTTTCTAGGTCACGGCCAAGCCTGATTGCGCTGGCAACCGATTGACGCATATGAACGTCACACATCAACATTATGTCCGGGCCAACCCGCTTCCTAACCGCTCGCGCAATCTCCGCAACGCCTTCAGCATCTAAAAGAAGATGCAGCTTGAGCGCCTTATAGCCATAGCCTACGTGTTCTTCAGCCATGTCAGCGACTTTATCTGGACTTGTGCCACCCAGGCCAGCATATAACTTGATCCTGTCGCGATATCTACCACCGGCAATCTTATGCACCGGCTTGCCTACAGCTTTTCCAACGATGTCCCATAATGCAACATCAGTTCCTGCCAGTGCGTCAATGTAGAATCCAGTGGGGTGACCTCTTTCCCGCATCGCTCCAAAGTTTCGAGTCCAAATCGCCTCAATATCAAATGGATCTCGACCAATAATTAGCGGACGAACAAGTTCATCAACAATTACCTTTGTAGTCCTTGGTGAAACAGGAGATTGCGCTTCACCCCAACCAACAATACCGTTGTCAGTTTGAATCTTAATTACCGTCGTTTCATGGTGTTTAGAATAGATCGAAGTAAACGCCTGTTCATCAACGAAATAATCGCCGAAATCAATTACCGGCGGTCGTTCGTTACCCTCTTCACGGATCACAGGTGAATCAAGATTAATTCGAATCGGAAAAGCTGTTATTTCTTTGATTTTCACGTTTATTCAGTATCTTTCAATCTACGGAATTCCATATCCATAGTGTCGGTTAATTTTCCTGCATGATTGCAGGAGTCATCATCTCGAAAAACTCTATGTACTGATTTACGATGTTTTTTCGTACCTCTGCACCTATTTCGAGAGCCTCTTTTGGAAGAGTTAATCCTTCACGGTAAGGTGAATCAATTACTTTATCCGTCCACTCCATATAAACGCGGTCTGTCTCCCCCGGCAGGGTCCCACCATTGAAATAAACGCGTACTTCGGATCTTTGGCCTGCGTTGTGGTAAATGTCGCCTTGCCGCTGCACCATAGTAGCAACCTTTTTGGCCATACCTGGGTTCACTTCATAAACTCGCCTAATCACATACATTATGTACTTACTCCTATACATATTCGAATAAATTGATGTTACCCATGCGCCATACCATAGTGCACGTAGTATCTATCGAATTTTCATAAATGTTTCACGTACGTTGGCTTAGAATAATTCGCAGTTTGTAAAAAGATTACAGAGAACATAAAAAAACCAATTACGAAATACCCAAGTGTTATTACGGATACCAGTATTTGCCAGATATCATTATCCTAATTCGTGGCTAGCACGTGTAATGCAAACAGGAATTAGGTTAACAGGAGCAATTAATGAAGATTGGCGCCCTAAAAGAGTCAGTTGAAAAAGAAAATCGCGTTGCTCTGGTTCCTGACTCTGTAGAGAGACTAACAAAAGCTGGGCACGAAGTACTTATAGAAAAAGGCGCTGGTACTGCCGCAGGTTTTCCGGACTACGCGTATTCCGATGCTGGCGCAAAAGCAAGCTCCGCTAAAGAGATAGCGGCATCGGCAGACATATTCGTACACGTGCAAGCCCCTACGTCAGAACAAATAGATAACCTGAAAAAAGGCTGTGTTGTTGTGGGTACAATGAACGCTCGCACAAACCCTAAATTAGTAGCTTCTTTGGCGTCCTCTGAATCAACTGCTCTATCTATGGAACTCGTTCCTAGAATAGCGAGAGCTCAACGCATGGACGTTTTGTCATCCCAAGCATCTATTGCCGGATACAAAGCAACATTACTTGCCGCTAACTCAATAGGTAAATACCTGCCGATGATGATGACAGCAGCAGGCACAATCCCCCCCGCGAAAGTACTTGTGCTAGGAGCCGGTGTCGCAGGGTTACAGGCAATTGCGACCGCACGCCGATTGGGAGCAATTGTGGAAGCATATGATGTCCGGGCCGCCGCTGGTGAGCAAGTTGAGAGCTTAGGCGCTACTTTTATCCAACCACCATCCGCAGAAGATGCTGAAGGTGCCGGAGGTTACGCCCGAGAACAGACCCAGCAAGAACAAGCGACTCAGAGAGAATTTCTGACAGACCACATCGCAGAGGCTGATGCAGTAATAACGACGGCAGCGATTCCTGGGCGCGCTGCTCCACTGCTAATGACAGAAGAGATGGTTAAAGCAATGCGACCCGGAAGCGTCGTAATTGACCTAGCAGCCGAATCAGGCGGAAATGTGGCTGGAACTGTCGCCGGAGAGATTGTTCTCAAGAACGGAGTGGCGATAAACGGACCAATAAATGTCCCTAGTTCTATGCCATTTCATGCAAGCCAACTCTACTCTCGAAATATTATGGCGCTACTTGATCTAATTATTGATAGCAAAGAGCTAACACTCAATCTCAATTTTGAAGATGAAGTGATCGACACAATATGTGTAGCACACGAAGGTAAAGTACGACACGGATTAGGTGAATAAATGTTCGACGCTGAAGCACTAATAATTGCACTAACAGTCTTTGTACTGGCAATCTTCATTGGCTATGAAGTCATAACAAAAGTGCCACCAACACTACACACGCCACTCATGTCTGGATCAAACGCAATATCCGGAATAGTAATCGTTGGTGCCCTTCTAGTAGCCGGAAAGTCCAATGGAGTTACCGGTCAAATTCTAGGGTCAATCGCCGTCGGACTAGCCATGATTAACGTAGTTGGAGGATTCATGGTCACCGATAGAATGTTGAAGATGTTCAGAAGATCAGGTGACAAGTAATGAGCACTGAAACTATTTTGCACATCAATGTCACGAACCTAGCCTATATAGCCGCATCCGTCCTTTTCATACTCGGCCTAAAACGTCTCGGATCACCGGCAACGGCGAGAAACGGTAACCGACTTTCATCTATTGCAATGCTTGTTGCGGTACTAGCGACTATTACTGGGAATGACATCACTTCTTGGGAGTGGATCCTTGGTGGGATACTGATCGGATCGATTATCGGTGCAATCTCAGCGCGCAAAATCGCCATGACTGAAATGCCCCAACTTGTTGCGATATTCAACGGTTTTGGCGGAGCCGCATCTGGAGTGATAGCCACTGGTGAGCTCATCAGGTTGATTGATAGCGGTTCAATCATTCCGCAAGACGTCTCAATCACCATAATGGCATCAGTCATTGTCGGAGGAATAACTCTTACAGGTAGCTTCATAGCTTATGGAAAACTTCAGGGTCTAGTTCCAACGCGACCGCTTCTACTCCCAATCCGCAATGTGATCAACATCGCATTACTGATAGCTATGTTCATTGCTACTGTTTGGTTGGTTATAGAACCTTCAACAACGGCTTTCTTTGTCGCTGGTGGTATAGCGCTTGCGCTTGGCATCTTGATCGTCATACCTATCGGCGGGGCGGATATGCCAGTAGTTATCGCTTTATTAAACTCTTATTCCGGAATCGCTGGCGCTGCTACCGGGTTCGTGCTTGGCAACAACATGCTTATCATCGCTGGTTCGTTGGTTGGCGCCTCAGGTTTAATTCTCACAAGAATTATGACAAAAGCGATGAACAGATCCCTAGCAAACGTAATGCTAGGCGGATTTGGTGTGGAAGATGGATCTAACGGAAGCGATCAAGAAGAGGTCAGACCCGTAACTTCGATTCAGGCCGATGACGCAGCAACAATGCTTGCATATGCGCAGTCAGTAATCTTTGTGCCAGGATATGGACTTGCGGTTGCACAAGCACAGCACCAGGTTCGTGAGTTATCCGATTTACTGAAGGAGAAGGGAATCTCGGTTAAGTATGCCATTCATCCAGTTGCAGGTCGAATGCCCGGCCATATGAATGTGCTGCTCGCAGAGGCAAACGTCCCCTATGATGAACTAAAAGATCTCGATGAAATTAATAACGAATTCCAAAGAACGGATGTGGCTGTCGTCATAGGAGCTAACGATGTGACTAACCCTGCCGCACGTACCGATTCCGCGAGTCCAATCTATGGCATGCCTATACTGAACGTTGACCAAGCACAGTCAGTGATCATGATGAAAAGATCGATGTCATCTGGGTTTGCTGGGGTTCAAAATGAGTTGTTTTTCCTAGACAAAACGCAAATGCTTTTCGGCGACGCAAAAGATTCGGTCGAAAAGATTACGGCGGAGGTCAAAGATCTTTAACTTGCATAACCTTACCAATATGCTCAATATATGCAGGCAATTGAAGGGCGTAAATATCGCCTAAAACGCCTCGTGCAAACCAGATGGAGGGAGACGGAACTGTTTGTTCCATAAAGCCTCTACGTGATATCGAGGCACCCAGCCTAAAACACGACGTGTCTTCTCATTATTAAATTTCCGATGAGGCAAATCAGGGAATACAAAAAAAGCCTCAAAATTTGAAGATAATCGTTCATCCGGGACTTCAACTGCTGCGCGTACCGCGGTACCACAGTCTGGCCAGGCCGTTGAAAAGGGCACCATATCCTCGTGGTACGTCGGCGAAGCTTCGGGCCCTCCAAGATTCCACGTATGTTTCATGTTGTAGTACATCAAGGTAAGGACCTGAATACCATGGCGCTCACTGAAAACTCTACATATTTCCGAACCCAATGCCTTTGTATGCGCATATAACCGAGTACCTGGTGCCGGGGGCATGTCGGGGTTAAGATCGAAGTCCCAGTCTTCATATTGTTGCCCCACAAGCTGAAAGTGTGGACCCGTATTAATCACTCGCTTTATGCGGTGTTCTCTGGCAGCGACCATCATAGCGTAGTTGCCCATAGTGTTTACGTCAAAAGCTAATCTACGATCGGGTCTTAACACGGATAAATTGACAATAACATCCATCCCTTGAGCAGCATCAACAACTCCATCAATGTCATCGACTGACAACTTCAAGAATTCGCCTTGATATTCCGGATATGGATCGTTGATATCAGTCAACAAAATATCGTGCCTATCTTTCATAGCAGTCACAGCCCATGGGCCAAGCATTCCGTTTCCACCGAGTATAAGAACTTTCATATCTAAAGTTTCTCCGCTAGAGTCGGCAGCAGTCTAGCTGCGGTGTTAGTGAGATAACGTTGATTTTCAACCTTGGACTGCACATGAATGTCCTGCCAATGTATAAGTTCTTGGCTTTCCAAAGCAGCATTCACAGCACCCACAGCCAGATCAGTCGAAATTCGGGCAGTATCCGCTTTATCAGAACTGTCAAACGGCCATCCAAATCTCAGATTAACCGCTTGAATCATTCGGTCTCTAGCAAATTCCTTACATACACATTCCGTTAAGTGTGCTGCAAGCAATTCGATATCTTGAGAGGATGGAGTGCTTCTCCATTTTTCAGTAACTGCCAAATTTTCTTCATAATTCTCGAAAAGCCGCAACGTACTAACGTTAATTACCCGTTTAACGCCTGATTCTGAGGCAGACCATAGAAGGTTATACATGGCACGCGTATGGTAATCGATCAATGCTTTTTCAGAACCGACCTGGCCTTGATATCCGATATTAATAATCGCATCGATTCCTTCGAGTAAATCGTCGATAT
Source organism: Dehalococcoidia bacterium UBA1332 (assembly GCA_002306745.1). Classification (GTDB taxonomy): domain Bacteria; phylum Chloroflexota; class Dehalococcoidia; order Lucifugimonadales; family Lucifugimonadaceae; genus Lucifugimonas. The sequence goes on from DBSW01000049.1 coordinate 7,010, forward strand.
CTCCACCGTGATCAAGATCATTGGCAATAATCTCACCAGTTGCCTTTGCCCTCAGATCAGTTAATCTCAATTTATGTGTGTCACCAAGTGCACTAGCCAATAACTGTGCTACAGATGACGCCGCCGAAGTTAGCAGCAGATTCAATGTTACTTTCCACCGTAGAAATATTATGTTTAGCTCAAATAAAGCTCACGATTATGGTCGTCCGTAGATACTAACGTCATGGCCAACCCAAAAGCGAATTCATTACATATCTTTTACCAGCAATTCTTAGTGTCTTGTATTTGAGTTGTAGCCGCTCATCCTGCATAAATCATATTTTTTTACAAGAATAAAGGTAGTTTTATAGTTCGCAATCTATAAACCGGTATCATGATCGTACTAAATGTACGACTGACAAATGGATCTAAGAATGGTGAAATCGAACATACTTACCTCGGGTGCAATCTTTATGGCTATGACTGCCCTGATTACATTTACCGCCTGTGGATCGAATGAAGTTGGAGATCAAAGATTTCCTAAGGTGAGTGATCCGGGAATTTTATTCACCATTGAAGACCTACTACATACCCCCTATAAAGAATTGAATAATTACTCAACAGAAGGGCTGCCCGGAGCGACCGATGTCAGCTTTGGATTCATGAAAATCAATGGTGGTGATCCGCATGATTACGAGATGAGATTTTATGAATCGCACCAAAGCGCAGTAAATCAGGGAACAGCTATGGCGATAGAAGGTAGCGGAGATACCGCAATTCTGAGCGACGATGACGCAAATTACAAAGAAGGTGTGAAGAACAGGCGGACAATTATTGGTGGGGGCACTGGAGGTGGGGCAAGGAGCGGTATAGGTCCTAAATTCGCAACTTATGCGATATTTGGAAACATTGTGATGCTTTGTCCGGGATCTGACCCTGAGACCTCACTTGAACGATGTAGTCTTATGGCGAACGCGTTGGTATCAAATGAGTAACCCAATAAAAACCGACCGAGCAGTCACTGTGCTGATTTTGACAATGCTGCTGTCGTCAGTCTTTGTTTATTGCTCAGGAACACCTGCGGACCAATCGAACAAATCAAGGACTGAAAAAATCTCAGACTTTGAACGATTGCTAACGGTCGATGATGTCATTGCTATTGGATGGAAAAAAGGCAAAACCTATGATGTAGAAGGTTTAGAGGGTGCTGATTCTGCGTTTATGGGTTTTTGGGAGCTACC
>DBSW01000109.1 GCA_002306745.1 Dehalococcoidia bacterium UBA1332
AGTAATCCTTAAAGGAGCAGCTACAGTAATCGCTGCACCTGACGGTCGGTCAACGGTATCACCTTGGACAAACGCCGGACTCGCTCAAGGCGGCAGCGGCGATGCTCTTGCGGGACTACTTGGTGGACTTCTTGCCCAAAGTCCAAGCAATATATTTGAGATGGCAACATTGTCTGTTTACATCCACGGTTACGCGGCAGAAAAAGCTCGTGAAAAGTTTGGTGAAACCGGAATGCGAATCACTGACATAATTAGAAATCTGGGACTATTTCATCGTGATATCAGTCAATAAATTACAAAATACAAGAAGGTTTTACATTATTTTGTGATCACCCGGTCGCGTGTATTTCGTCACGCAATACGCTCCAACACTCATATACTGAAGACACAGTGACATACTTATTAGCCGTAGATATCGGCAACACGAACATTACCGTCGGAGCTTTCCAAGATCGGCAATTGACCGCTACATGGCGGATGGCAACACGCGAAACACGGACAATTGATGAACACGCTTGGGCGCTTCAGGGGGTTCTTCAATCGAAAAACGTGGATCCTAATTCATTTGACGCCGTGGCGATATGTTCGGTAGTACCTCCACTAACAGAAGCCTATCTTTCGGCGCTCACACAAATAACTAAAACTGAACCACTTGTGATTGGTCCTGGTGTAAAGACTGGTATACGTGTTCATTACGACCGAACTCAGGACGTTGGTGCTGATCGAATAGTAGACGCAGTGGCCGCCCACCAGATTTATGGAGGTCCCATTGTGGTAGTCGACATAGGTACAGCAACAGTTTTTGATGCCATAACCAGCGATGGAGATTACATCGGTGGGGCAATTTCTCCTGGAATGGAGATTGCCGCTGAAGCGATGTTCCGCAACACATCCCAACTGAGACGAGTCGAAATGACAGCACCAGACCGCGTGATAGGACGTAGCACAGTAGCTTCAATGCAATCTGGATTTGTATACGGTTTTGCCGAACTCATAGAGGGTATGATTGCTAGGTTCAAGATGGAATTAAATCCCAACGCACCCGACAAAGTAAAGGTGGTTGCGACGGGAGGACTAGCAAACTTGATGGCCGAACACACAGAGTCGTTAGATCATATAAATCCGAACCTAACTCTAGCCGGCCTTCAAATATTGCATGAAATGAACAAATCTTAATCTGGATATGGTTATCGGTATGCAGCCATCAAAAAGCTCAAAACACTCACTTTATATACCTCCTCTCGACGCCAGTAACGTCGTTCTTGGTGTAACCGGATCGATTGCTGCGTATAAAGCCGCCGATCTCGCAAGCAAGCTCGTCCAGGCAGGAGCAAACGTAGAAGTAATTATGAGCACCTCGGCAGCCAAATTCATAGGAAAATCAACTTTCGCTGCGCTAACACATAATAAAGTCACTACTGGATTATGGGAGGCAAATTCCGAGTTAAACATCAATCATGTGGCTTTAGCTCTGCGTGCTGACTGTCTACTAATTGCACCGGCTACAGCAAACACTCTTGCAAAATTAGCTCTTGGAATCTCTGATGATGCTTTAATCGCTACTTATTTAGCTACAAATGCTCCCACGATCGTAGCTCCAGCGATGGATGCCGACATGTTCGCAAATCCATCAACACAACGTAATTTAATTACATTGAAAAATAATGGAGTGACGATCGCTGGACCCTCAGAAGGTCGTCTCGCTTCTGGGCTGACTGGTATAGGTAGAATGATTGACACGGAGCATTTAGTCGGGCTAGTAAGAAAAGCAATTGGGCAACAAGGCGATTACATGGGAAGAAAAGTTGTCGTGTCCGCCGGCGGTACTCGACAATCCATTGACCCGATACGATTTATATCCAACCACTCTACGGGTAAAATGGGACATTCCATCGCCGAAGCAGCGCGAGATCGAGGAGCCGACGTAACGCTCGTGACTGCCGCTGAGATCCCCAAACCTGCAGGAATAAAAGTCATCAGTGCATCGACAGTAGAAGATATGAAAAACGCTATAGTGCCAGCTTGCGCCGACTCGGATCTACTAGTTATGGCCGCGGCCATTTCAGATTTCAGCCCGAACCAGGTAGATAATTACAAAATTAAAAAAGATGGTTCTGGGACAATGTCATTGGAGTTATCAGAGGTCGAAGATTTTATGCCCTTAGCCAACGGGCCAAGGCTTGTGAAAGTCGCCTTCGCCGCCGAGACTAACGACCTCGAAAAAAACGCAAAAGCAAAAGTAAACCCTAAGGGAGCAGCGTTTGTTGTGGCGAACAATGTTACCGAAACAGACAGTGGATTTGGGACAGAAACCAATCGAGTAACGTTCGTAGATGCAGAAGGTAACCTAGATAGGCAACCGTTGATGTCAAAATTCGGGGTTGCAAACGCGATTCTCGACCGAGCATTACCTTTACTCTCAAAATAATTGATCAAAATGGACGAAATCGATTATCTGGATATTCATATCCCTCAGATCATTGTCGCTATTAGAATATTGACAACGTAAATAAATTACCCCAAGGCACGCGATGCCTAGAGAAAAAAGGTGCTTAATGCGGCTGTACTGGAAACAGAAAAAAAAGGGCTTCGACTTAATCGTAGAAAACGACGAAGGTGACACATTCTCAGTTGGTGGAGTACGCACCACCAAACGAGGTATTGAAGCACTTGCAAAAACGACAGGCTACGATCCGGGCAGAGCGATCAAAGGACTGGATTCTATCGAAGAAGGTCGCACATTCGTTGAACAGTTCGAGCCTTGGCGTGAGTTCTTTCCTGGAGATCTGCTTGCGATCGAGCCAGACATAATTCCGATGGAGCAGTAGCCGAGATGAAGACCATTAACAATTCCGTACTGGAAACTCTAGCTGAGTATGACTCTGCGACCGTACAGAATGCAGGAATCTTGGTTCGAGGTTATATCAACGCAGATATCGATTACACAGATTCAAGGCTGAAACCGATGGTTTCAAAACACAGTAAACCGTCTGTCGGATACGCCCTTACATCAACTTGGACGCCAATAACGGGGTCCGAAAGTGACGACTATGCCCGAACTGACTATTTCGACTCAATTGCAAAAGCGAATGTACCAGTTATCGTCGTGCAAGAAGATGTTGACAATACTCGTAACCGTGGTGCAATCATCGGTGACGGTATGGCGTATCAGATGGTTGCACTTGGAGCAATAGGCGCCTTAGTAGAGGGAAACGCCAGAGATATACCAGGTATAAAGAGCGCAGGACTACCTCTTTGGGCTACCGGTCGAGTTCCAGGTCATGGACCTTTCAACATGATTGAACATGAGATACCAGTCAAGGTAGCAAGCCTAAAAATCAGCCCAGGCGACATTTTGGTGTGTGATGGAGACGGAGTGACCAGAGTCGCAGTTAACGAGGCAAAGGATGTAGCTAAAATGTGTGCAGAAGTACGTCGAAAAGAGAGTGCACTACATCAGTTCTTTTCACTACCAACTTTCACGCCTGATAATTGGGAAGAATGGAAACGTAAGCAGTAAAATATTCTTTAGTGCAAATTAAGCAGTTTTTAACTGACA
>DBSW01000083.1 GCA_002306745.1 Dehalococcoidia bacterium UBA1332
GGAAAGCGCTCAAGTTCTATCCTTTTGGTGGGCCACAGACAATCACACCGGAACGTATAAGACATGGGGTCGATCTGGTTCGAGCCGTCAGGGATTCAGTCGGTCCTGACATGGAGATTGGTATAGACGTTCGTGCTCGTATCGATCCATGGAGCGCTGGGCGAGTTGCACAAGAGTTAGAACAGTTCAGCATCGCGTGGATGGAAGAGCCTATTTTGTATGACAACGTCGATGCAATGGCAGAATTTGCACGATCGGTAAATGTACCTATATCCACAGGCGAACAGCTATTTAATAGATGGGAATTTAGGCCTCTGCTTGAAACTAACTCCATAAGAATGATCCAACCAGATATCTGTCACTGTGGTGGATTTTCGGAAATTCGTAAAATCTCAGCTATGGCCGAAACATTTTACGTACCAGTTGCACCTCATAACTCTAACGGGCCAATATCAACTCTTGCGAGCCTCCACCTAGACATGAGTATTCCCAATGTTTTCATGCAGGAGATATTCGTGTCTTTTCTGGACCGATACAGCGAGATACTGACTGATACGATTGCCATTACAAATGGCGTTGCCACAGTTCCAGACGGGCCTGGTTGGGGTGCCGAAATTGATATAGATGCCCTAGCTAAATACCCTGCTACAGACTTTATTCAGATTCAGGATGAACCTTACCGGGAATTTTAGGAGGATTAATACTCAGAAGGGCCTCGCATTTTTGCTGAGCCTGTGAGCACTCTACATTGCCTTGCAACCGAAATTAGCTCTACTCTGTGATTGCTTGTCGTTCCGATTCGACCTCTTCAAACCATGTTTCTAATTCGGTCAACATTCGACTCGAAACATCTGGATGGTCGTCAGCAACGTTGGCCTCTTCTCCTGGATCGACTGCTAAATCAAAAAGTTCAGGTTTAGGTGGTTCTGGTACCACTTTCTGTGGTTCAGGCCAGTCGAAAATCTCTGAGATATTTTCCGGATTATATTTGTATTCAATATCCATGGCTGTGTAATCATCGTTTAGTTTCTTATCGCCATCCGATGCATACGATATGTCTAATGCGGGCCGGACTAATTTCCAATTACCGTCACGCATAGCCGCATTCGTTTCACCAATTGGAGAGTCCACATTCCACTGCCAGAAGCGCCGTGGTTGAACTTGTAATGAATCTCCTCGCAATATTGAACACACGTCGCTACCATCAATTTTCTTTTCTCCTACCAAATCAACGTTGGTAAGCGAAAGCAAGGTTGGAAGCCAGTCAATAAAACAGATTTGCTCTGCGATGTCAGTATTTTGCGGAAGCCCGTTTGGCCACCGCGCAATCATTGGGATCCTAATCCCGCCTTCATAGACAGATCCTTTTGCTCCAGCAAACCCATTGTTAAACCGGTTTTCCGAGAAGTCGCTAACGGATCCATCTTTAGGTACTTGATCCGGACGATGTGCGAATGCAGGCCCGTTATCGCTAGTGAACATTAACAGAGTGTCATCTGCGACTCCGGCGTCGCTTAATGCTTGTTTCACTTTTGCTATGCCGCTGTCCATGCTTTCAATCATCGCGTAGATCAAAGCTGTGCCTCTACTGAACCCTGCTTCTAGATACCGTTGTTCGATATCCTTGGGAGCCTGTAATGGCGAATGTGGGGCGTTCCATGTGACCATCAAAAAGAATGGCTCATCTTTATGCCGAGTAATGAAACTGGCCGCTTCATCCGCAAGTACATCAGTGAGATATCGGCCATCCGACTTTTCCAACGAGCCATTTCTATCAATATTCCATCGGTAATAATCGGCCCAACCTCCTAGAAAACCGACGAATTCATCAAAACCACGAGCATTCGGATGAAATCTTGGATCAAGAGCACCGTTGTGCCACTTCCCAATCATACCTGTGATGTATCCACCCTGGCTAAATGAGTCCGCGATGGTCGATTCTTTTAGTGAGATTCGATCGTTACCAAGGACTTCCTGTGGGGTGAGGGCACCTGTTCGGATTGGGTATCGTCCCGTTAATAATGCTGCCCGTGATGGTGAGCATACTGGGGAGCCAGCATAGTGCTGAGTTAATCGGATTCCGTCTAAGGCGAGTTCATCTAAGGATGGAGTGTTAACGCGACCTTCTGAGTACAAACCGAAGTCACCGTACCCCATGTCGTCGGCGACCATAAGAACAATATTTGGACCTTTCATATCGGACTAACTCCATCCGTGAATCTAATTACGAGCTCGCTGTATAAAAGTATGGATCAATTCTCTGGGGCTTGCTACATCGCTCCATTGCACTAAACTTGCAAAGGTAGTTCTCTTAGATAGAAAAACTGTGATAATCACCGAATCAAAAGGCAAAATTTATGGCGATTGAAAGGAAACGGCTTGGTAGAACTGAACTCGAAGTCAGTCGGCTAGGGATTGGGCTTTCAGAAGTTGGATATAAGCTCCAGATGGCCGATGTTGCCCAAGCTCACGCAGTGATAAATCAAGCGCTGGACTACGGGGTTAATTTTCTTGACACTGCTGCATGTTATGGCATCAGTGAGGAGCTAATCGGTATGGTAGTTGCTGAACGTAGAAAAGAGTTTATTTTGGCGACCAAGGCGGGGCATTATCTTCCAAGAGAAGAAGGCGAAGATTGGACATATGATCTAATTATTGATTCTCTGGAACGCTCACTTAGGCGGATGAAAACTGATTTTGTAGACATATTGCAACTTCACTCGTGTACGACAGAAATTCTTGAGAGAGGTGAGGTTATTAGGGCATTACAGGACGCGAAGGCTGCTGGTAAAACTAGATTCGTTGGTTACAGCGGTGACAACGAGAATGCAAAATGGGCGGTTACTAGTGGATTATTCGATACACTTCAGACCAGTTTTAGCCTCGTCGATCAAAATGCTAGAACGAATTTATTCCGTGATGTGGAAGACCGCGATATTGGGCTAATTATCAAGAGACCGATTGGTAATGCCGTTTGGGGGGCTCCTGTTGATCCTAGACCGTATTCTCATATTCCGGAATACACCGTTGAATACACTCGGCGAGCGAGGGCTATGTCTGCAATCGGACCACTTAGTGACGAACCTGACGATCGAATACGTTTGGCTCTGGGGTTCACTTTTGCACATCCCCAGGTAGACGTAACTATTGTTGGGACTCAAAGCCCTCATCACATGCAATCCAATCTTGAGTTGGTGTCCTCTTCTATATCGATTTCGAAATCAACTGTTTCTGATCTACACAATCGTTGGGACAAATTTGCGGATGGATGGGATCAACAGGGCTAACACTATAGAGATTTACTGCCTACAATTGTCAATGTTTGCAATCACTAACTGCCGTTATGGGGAAGTGGCGAAATGGCAGACGCGCATGCCTTAGGAGCATGTGCCTTAACAGGCGTGTGGGTTCGACTCCCACCTTCCCCACCAATTTTTAGTCAACGCTTAGTTAGAACGATATAGATTGAGGTGACTTTTTGGTCACTGAACCGATTACAAAAATTTACTCCATCAGAGTTTACGGCCTAGGTGAATAGAAATAATGCCGAAGATACTTGTAACACGCAGAACATTTTCCGAAGCCGTACACGCGCTCGAAAAAAGTGGAGCTGAAGTGGTCGTATGGGACGGCGAAGACGCACCTTCACATCAGGACTTGATTACCTCAATACGTGATGTGGATGGTTTGTATGCACACATTACAAATCAGGTGACAGGTGAAGTAATGGATGGCGCACCTGATCTAAAAGTAATATCAGAATTTGGTGTGGGCTATGACAATATCGATGTAGAAGCTGCAAACGAGCGCGGGATAGCGGTTTGTAATACTCCCGGTATCCTGTCAGAGAGTACCGCAGACGAAGCTTTTGCTTTATTGGCATCAATGGCTCGACGAACACACGATCTTCCTGCAATGGTAAAAAGAGGCGAATGGGGTGATTTTGATCCTCTTGGGTTGCTCGCTAGCGACATTCATCACAAAACGCTAGGAATTATTGGCATGGGTAGCATTGGGTCTGAGATGGCCAAACGAGCTGCCGGTTTCAACATGAATGTTTTGTACCACAACCGCAATCGACGCGATCAGGAATTTGGGGCTACATATGTGGGTTCATTGGAAGAAATACTTGAACGGTCTGACTTCATTTCTCTGCATAACCCTTTAACACCAGAGACGAAGAATCTCATGAGTACTGAGCAGTTTAAGCTCATGAAAAATTCGGCCATTCTGATCAACACCACACGCGGACCGGTTGTCGATCAGGATGCTCTTTACGAAGCATTGGTTGCGGGAGAAATAGCGGGAGCAGCACTTGACGTCACAGTTCCAGAGCCTATTCCGGCGGATCATCCATTGTTGACACTGGATAACTGTTTGATTATGCCCCACGTTGCAAGTGCTACACATGAAACTAGAATGAAAATGGCAAAGATGTGTGTGGAAAATGTTTTAGCGGGAATTAATGGGGATTGGCCACCTTACTGCGTGAATCAATCTGATATTGCTGCAAACGCAAGGCTGAAAAAGTAAACACTCGACTGTTCAAATTTGGCAGAACAGAAGGTTGGATCGTTGTTAGTCGAAGAAGTCTTGATCTTCCTCTCTTAGGTAACGTTTTGCTTCATCTATCCGGAAGCTGATGCCTAGTCCCGGATTGTCATTTACTGCGATGTGGCTGTCGATGACTTCATAGGCGTCCACCCCTTCTAAAATGTTCCACCACCAGTCAGGTTTACCACTTGGCAGCTCGAAAGCAATAAAGTTTTGTGGCATAGCGGCTCCTACGTGAACGTGGGCTGCAAGGCCAATCAATCCATCGACCGTGCCATGAGGCGCCATCTGGATATTGTGGAGATCAGCAAATTCTGCAATCCATTTGAGCTCGGAAATCCCACCGACATCCATTGGGTCTGGGCCTACGATATCAACCGCGTGATTCTCAATGAGATCTTTGAAACCATGCCGTAGGTATATTTGCTCGCCTGTGTGAATAGGTGTTGAAGTGTATGGCGTGACCTGAAGGAAGTAATCAGGGTGAACATATGGTGTGTAATCACCTGTGATAGTGTCTTCCATCCACATCAAGTGATACGGCTCTAGAGCCTGCGCCAGCCTTAAGGTGTCAGAAGCCGTCAAACCAGGGCCGCAATCTAGTGCAAGGCCTACTTCATCTCCCAGAACTTCTTTCATAGCGATTACAGCTTCGACTGTAATATTGAAGCCTTTCTCCGTTAGTACCCCACGATTTCCGTACTTATCTGCTTCAACATACTCTCCGTATTGGAAATCGGGCATGTGTTTGAGCATAGGTGAACCGTGGAATGCGATTCCTTGCTTGATTATGGAGAAATTCTGAGGCAGATTTTTCATCCATTTCATATTTTCGGCGAATGCTTCGGGTGTGTACCCCTCGAATCCTTTACGATAATTTCCGTTGTAAACTCGTACCTTGTCTCTGATCTTTCCACCGAGTAGCTTGTATACAGGTGCATTCAGGGCCTTACCGGCTATATCCCAGAGTGCAATTTCTATAGCACTGACACCTGACCCCCAGGGTTTAAATCCACCTGCACGCCTAATGTGTAGTAAGACTCTCTCGACGTCTGTAGGGTCCAGACCAAGAATCAAGTTTTTGTAGTATTCGATTTGAGGTTTGAAAAATGGTTGATTGCGAGGGGACTCAACACCACCGATACCGTCTATACCTTCGTCGGTAACTACCCGTACTACGGGATGCTCACCTATAACAGCGACCTTTATGTCTGTAATCTTCATAATCTCTCCAGGGGTAAATTCTGAGGTGGTTAGGCGTCATTCTACGCTGGCACCACATATTTTTCGTGCAGTCTGGTGCTTTATCTATTCATCAAAAAAGTCTTTGT
>DBSW01000024.1 GCA_002306745.1 Dehalococcoidia bacterium UBA1332
TCTAACCTGACCCTCTCGGTGATCAAACTACCTGCTCGTTCTAACAGTTCACTGCGGTGTTTTAGGGCGGCAAGAACAGCTGCCTCGCCAGCGATATTTATGTTGTATGGCTGCTTGATGTCAAGAAGATGTTGAATCAAATTTTCGGAGGCAATCGCGTAACCGACTCGAAGACCTGCAATTCCCGCCCATTTACTGAATGATCTGAGAATGACCAGATTTTCATATTCTTCGAGCAATGGACATAAAGTACTTCCTGAAAATTCGTAATATGTTTCGTCTACGCACACGACTATCCCGGTATCTAGAAGTGCCCTTGCGTCGGATTCTGTCAGTAAGTTTCCTGTGGGGTTGTTAGGTGATGCTAGGAAAACGATACGTGCTGATTCGTCAATTTCGTTCCTCATCTCCGGTATGTCGATATCCCAAGTCTCTGTCCGATTTATTGAGATTATTTTGGCGTCAGCCTGCCTAGCAGAAAACGCGTACATCCCGAAAGTCGGCTCACAATCGATTACTTTTTGGTCAGGTTCGACAAAAAGGCGGATTAGCAGATCGATAATCTCATCACCACCGGCCCCGGCGATTATTCTCTCAACTGGTTGTCCGGTGTACTCTTGTAGAGCCGCTCTGAGTTTACGTTGCTGCGTGTCGGGATATAGATGTAGTTCTAGATCAGTCAACGCGGACGCGACTGATTCAAGCGCTCCATATGGGTTTTCATTCGCGTTTAGACGAATTACGTCGTCAGGCTTGATTCCTGCTTCCCGCGCAAGTTCTTCGGATGGATCGACTCCGTGATATGTGGCTATCTTGGCCATATGCGGCCGCATCAAATTTTCGAGTTGTGACATAAGAAATAGTTTGTAGAAATAAGCCTAGATTTTATAACTCGTTTTACTCACCGATCAAATTTCGTCGTCTGTACTCAGATGCTGCGGCATGACCGTGCAATCCTTCTAAGTTTGCCAGTGATTCTGCACTATCTGCGAGTTCTAAGAATGTACTATCATCGAAATTAATCACCGGGGTTACTCGGAGAAAATTTCTTACTGACAGCGCTGAAGAGAATCTTGCTGTCCCCGCGGTAGGCATTACGTGAGATGGTCCTGCAACATAATCCGCCATGACTTCGGCAGACCAATCACCGATGAAGAGTCCTCCTGCGTTGGTAACTCTTTTCGCTAACTCTTTTGCATCCGCCGTTAATATACACAGGTGCTCGGGTGCCGCTGCATTTGCTACATCTACCGCTTCGGATGTATTTTTTACAATGACGGCCACTCCTCGGTTTTTGAACGCGGCACGTGCGATGTTTCCTCTTGGTAAAACAGAGATTTGCCTCTGAATTTCTTCTTCGGTTTTATCTACGATTTCTTCAGAGATTGCAACCAGAATGGGCATCGCAATAACATCATGCTCTGCTTGGGCAATCAGATCTGATGCTGTAATTGTTGGGTCAGCTGACTCGTCTGCGATGACCAGCGTCTCCGTTGGTCCATAAAGGCCGTCAATGCCAACATCTCCATAAACGAGCTTTTTTGCGGCTGTGACCCATGTACTTCCGGGTCCGCATATCAGATCAACTGCGGGTACACTTTCTGTTCCATACGCAAGAGCCGCTATGGCCTGAGCACCTCCGATGGTGAACACACGCGAAGCTCCAGATATTTTTGCTGCGGCCAATACTGCTGGGTGCGGTAGTGAGTTGCCGCTAGGAGGTGTTACAACAACGATCTCTTCTACTCCTGCTACTTGAGCAGGCACCACGGTCATAATAACTGTTGATGCCAATGGTGCTGTACCGCCAGGAACATATGCAGCAATTCGTTTTAGTGGCGTTACACGCTCTCCGAAATTTCCGGCGCTGTCTGTCCAGCTTTTGATAAGCCCATTTTTCTGAAATTTACGGACCCGATCGGACGCCAAATTTAATGCTTCTACATCGTTGGGATCAAGTAGATCAATAGAATTATTTATATCGTTCTGTGAAACTTCGAAGACTTTCGGTGATGCCCCATCTATTGCAAGGTTAATTCGGTGGACACCCGCGTCGCCTTCTGAACGGACAATGTCTATCACGCGTGATGCAAATTCATCAGGAGGTAATTCGTTATCAAATAAACCCATACCATTGGACATAACGGTGTTGGCTGTCTGATTACGCTCTTTGCTGAAGTAATCACATCCTTCGGCTGCACTAAAAATTTTCTTCAAATCTAGCCGACCATATCAATAAATGGCTTTAAATTTTCGACAAGTTGGACATATGACTCGCATCGATCTCGGTAAATATATTGAACGTCATTAGTGGTTATACCGATACCCCCAAGTCCACGAAAATGACTGACTACTTCTGCAATATCCGTCTTTTGTACCAAAACCTGTACGGTGTACCAGTTGTCCGTTTTTTGTGTGTGAACCGGGGATATTGTTGGCCCGTCCAGACCTCCAAGCTCTCGTCGTTTTACGACCTGCCGTGCAACTTCTTCTTCAGATTCTCCTTGAATGTCACCAGTAATTCTTTGATACTTTAAAGCGCGCTGAGTGGCTTCGACCTTTTCAAGAATTTGTTTAGTCAAGTCAAGTTTTTTCTGATTCGTAGCTAGAGCTCTGCCATTACCGACGATTACTGACTGTGACTCAATGATTATCCCATCAACAATAATCCGTAGTCCATTTTCACGAAGAGTGGTTCCTGTAGCAGTTATATCGGCGATTATGTCTGCATATCCCATCACCGGAGCCGCTTCTAACCCTCCGGACACATGAACCATTGAGACATAATTCACACCGTTCTTATTAAGGAATCTTTTGACTAACCGAGGGTATTTGCTTGCGATCCGTAAATCTCGCCCTTTAGACCTGAATTCAAGTGCAATATCAGCGAGATCTGCCATGGTAGCAACATCTCTCCATGAGTCCGGGACAGCGATAACAAGACTAGAATTACCGAATCCAAGGCCGCTGTGCACAAGAACGGTGTCGCCTTGTTCAAGGCGGGATTCATAATAGCGATCAAGGCCTACGACGCCTATATCAGCGCTTCCTCCATCGATTTCGGTCGTTATATCTGATTGGCGTTGGAATAGGACATCCACTCCAGGGAGAGAAGGAATGTCTGCGGTATAACGCCGCGGATTTTCTCTGTGGATGCTTAATCCACAGCTGGAGAGAAGATCACCAGTTCCTTCGTAGAGTGCACCGGTAGACGGTAAAGCTAGGCGTAGATTGCTCATTTTGTGCCTTGCCTTATGTTAGCGAAGTCAATGCTTGCCTTCTTGCCTTCACTCCTTAGCCTTCGGGCTTTCGCCACTGCCCTTTCAATAGAGCCCTCACTCATTGCAGACACAATTTCTGATGGTTTAGATGACTCAGCCGTCGGTTGTGTTATATCTATGACGGTGTCAAGGTTATAAGCGAAACCAAGAGATGGTATGTCTTTGTCGTACCCCAAAGCTCGCGTTAATCCGTCATATCGACCGCCGCCGCCCAGAGGTTCCGCTTTGTCACCGTTTGAGTAAACATCGAATAGCATGCCAGTGTAATATGCCACTCCCCGTGCCATACCAAAGTCGATGCTGATTCGTTTCTTTGAGACACCCTCAAGTTCAGCTGCATTGATGACTTGATAGAGACTTTCAAATTTGTTGTTTTTGATGCCCGATTTTGACATCACCTTACTAGCGGTGTCCAAAGCCTGATCGATTTCACCCGAAATCTGAGACAAATTGGACAGCATGTCTAGTGCCCTCAAAAAATCTTCTGGATTGTCAGCCTGCGACATTTTTTTCGCGAGGCGAGAAATGATATCTTCTCGGCTTCGCATCCCTGTGTTTTGCCCCAAAGTGACCCCACTACCCTCGCTCATAACCTGTTCGATTGTTGAACTGATACTGTCCTGGTCAGCTTTTGTTTGTTCGAGGTCAACATGTGAATTTGAAGTGAAACCGAGCGCATCGGCTTGTTCTGATACAGATTCAACCAGACCCTGTTTTAGCGCATTGATGTTATTTATGAGAAATAATTTGGCTCTTTCAGAAAGTCTATATGTGTTGAGAGCATCAATTATGATTCCGACGTGGCCTACTACTGCACATGCATCGGGTACTCCTAGTGCATCTAGACCCTCGAGAGCCATAGCAATGACTTCGCCGTCAGCGTATGGGGCTTCTGCGCCGATCATTTCGGCACCAAATTGGTTGAACTGACGAGTTTTGTCACCATCTGCATCTTCAGGACTGGCATATCTAAATACAGGTCCGTCATACATTATCCGGGCAGGCCCACTAGATAAATCATAGTTGGCCGTTTTGCGAAGTATTGCTGCAGTGAATTCAGGACGTAGGCTTACGTCCATTCCACCAGGTTCGGAAAAGTCGTAAAGTCGAGACGATAACTCTCCACCAGATTTTCGAATATAAAGTTCAGTTTGTTCTAAAATTGGGGTTTCCGCACGTTCATATCCGCGCAGACTAAGAACTCCTCGTAGAGTTTTTATAAATGCATCGCGCTGGTCTAAGGTTTCTGGACCAACGTCTTGCATATTTGGCAGCCGCAATACCGGCTCGAAGTGAGAGGTCATCGTGCTATCTAATTATGATTGACAGTGCACAGCATTTCAGAATTAAGACATCCAATTTTAATAGACTTTATGTGTACTGCCTGTTTATCTAGATCGTGAACCGTGTAAATAGAGTCGTCATTGATATCCTTGCGCGACGCAAAAGATAATTAAATAATTTACAGATGGCGCCAGGTCAAAGCCTATGAGCAATCAATACAGAAAAATGGCGATAGTTACTGATTCCGCCGCCGCGATTACTGCGGAATTAGCTCAAAATATACAACTGCACGTTGCGAGAATGGAAATAACGATTGACGGTGTGACTTTTGTGGATGATGGAAATCCTGTACTTGACGGCTTTTACGAGCGACTCAAAGTTTCACAGATCAATGTAACTACATCAGCTCCAAAACCTGGTGAATATCTCGAAAAATTCCGCATCGCAGCGGAAAACGCTGATGATTTGTTGTGCATAACTGTTTCTGGGCGATTGAGTGCTTCTTATGATTCTGCCTCCGTAGCGGCTAAGATATTCAAAGAGCGGAATGTTGATAAAACCGTGCATGTATTCGATTCACAGCTGGCTGCAAGTTCTCAAGCTCTGGTAGTTACAGAGGCAGTTAGGTTGGCTTCTAACGGATTAGCAATATGTGATGTTAAGAAATCTATTCGGTGTGTATCCAAGAAAGTACGACTGGTGGCAATGCTTGACACACTGAAGTACATTCACAAAAGTGGACGTGTTCCGAAAATGGCGGTTTGGGCTGCAGGCCTTTTAAACATCAAACCCGTTATGGAATTCTCCATCGACAGAATTGGTGCAATAGCGCGGCCTAGATCGACCGACCGAGCCTTAAACCTAATTCGACAAGAGATGCAAAAAGATCTCAAGGGTCGACTAGCACACGTGAATATTATTCACGCTGGAGCGCCTGACAAAGCCGCAGGGCTGAGAGAATGGGTATTACGAAATCTCGAAACAACCGAATTGTTTGTAACTCAGTTTCACCCATTCATGGGTGCGCACACAGGTCCTGGGCTAGTCGGTGCGTCCTGGTGGGTTGAATAATTCGATCTGATAGTATCGTCTAGCGTTTGATTACTTTTGATTTAGAATCCCCAGACACGTTCAGCCGTCTTGCCTAAAATCCATTCAGTGTCTCCTGCTTTTGCGAAAGCAGGATGGTTCCGAACTCCTTCAAGTGTGTTCTGGTATCCTTCACGGCCTGCGCTTGGTGGGTAATCACTGCCCCACATCATACGATCAGCGCCAAATGAATCGTATGCCATTTCGAAAAGGGGCGGTACGTTATGGAATTGGAATTCTGGTTCTAGTCGGTTTGGCCTAGGAGTTATCTCGCCTAAACCAGGTACTTTGATTGAAGTATTTGGTCGGTCAGAGATTTCAAGGGCTTTTTCATAGTTGGTGTATGGCGGCGTCGTGATACCAACACCGGCAAGATGCTCGATGACGATACTAGTGTTCGGGCATGAATCTACTAACCGTTTGAATTTGTCGCTTGCGAAATTTTTATCGTCGCCGATAGAACTAACGACTAAATTAAGATCTCCAGCTTTGCGCCAAATGTCAGTGGCATCCGTGAGAAAGTTGAATTCATCATCGGGTCCAATACGAATACCAGCGGCGCCCCGCTCAGCCAATTTCTCCAATGAACCGATTGGGTCTTCATCTTCAGGATCAACTAATACAACAACTTTAAACCGATTGTTTCTTTTTCCTGATTCTTCAAATAGGTAATCGTTATCGTATGTGCCTCCATGCTGGATTAAAACAGCCCTTTCTACACCTGCCCTGTCCATTTCGAATTCAAGCGATTCGATTGGAAGAAACCAATTCTTTCCTGCGTGACAGTGTGTGTCGATGATCATTTAATTCCTTTGATCGAGCTCTATTTTTGTTACCAAACCGAAACTTGAAGTGATGGATATTTGTCGACGTTACGTAGCGATCTCCATTCCAGGTAGCCCTATACCGGACCCTTCTGAAAGAACAAGGTCGTCTATCTGCTTTTTGACTTCAGCAGGGATGTCCCAATCGCCACCTACATTCTGAGTCGCTTGTTGCGGAGTAACTGAGCCTGCTAGAGCGACACTTACTGATTCGTTGGCTAGAACCCACGCAATCGCTAGCTGCGTGATTGTTTTTCCATTATCAGCCGCTATCACCTTCAATTTTTCTACTACAGCAACATTTTTTGCAAGGTGTTCAGGTCCCCAAGTGTTTATTCCGAAGTTGTATCCTGCTCGGCGCCAGTCATCTTCAGCGAAGGTCGTCTCTGGACCCCATTTTCCAGTAAGCAAACCATGCGCCAGAGATCCGTAAGCCATAATTCCCATGCCGTTTTCTTGCACGTAGGGCATGACGTCTTGTTCAGGCCTTCGGTCGAAAATGTGATAACCGATCTGGTTTGTGATGATAGGGCTACTAATTCGACTTTCAGTCATCATAGCGACGTTGAAGTTAGATACGCCCGTATGCCTTATTTTTCCTGCCTGTTTTGCTTTTTCAAGTGCATCCATCGGTTCCGAAAACGCGCGTGTGTGGTCAGGCCAGTGTATTAAGAAAAGGTCAATGTAGTCGGTCTGTAATCGTTGTAGACTTTCATCAATTGATGTTAAAAGTCGCTTGGGGTCTGAGTCAGAAATGGTTGCGGTGCGACGATCAGGGTCGTCCCTGACCCATTCGCGTGCACCCTTTGTTACCAGGATAACTTCTTCACGAATTCCTTTTAAGGCTTTGCCCATAAGTCGCTCACCGTACCCCCATCCGTAAACAGCGGCAGTGTCGAATAGTGTAACTCCGTGATCGAAGGAAGCTCGGGCAGCAGCAATTGCTTCATCATCGTCGAAGGCGCCGTACATACCTCTGCCCATTGGCCAACCACCATAACCAATAACAGAGGTTTCTAACCCTGAGTCTCCAAACATTCGTTTTCGCATTTTTATTCCTATCGGTCCTGTTTTTCTATTTCTATAAATTTATTAACAT
>DBSW01000099.1 GCA_002306745.1 Dehalococcoidia bacterium UBA1332
AAAGAGAACAATACAGATTGTCGCTGGGTTAACTGCAATAATGATGATTGTTGCTCTTGTGATCCCATTATTTATTTAATAAAGGCAAGTCGCCACCATGCATCCCTGTGGCGCCCCAGAAGTTTATTATTGATCTGAGAAATTATGCGTATTAAACAAATATTTACTTCTGCGCTTACACTAATCGTTGTAGCTTCTGTTCTTATTTTCAATGGTAATGAGTATGCGGATGCACAACCTATCAAGCAAATTGAATCCCGCATCCAAGCTATCAATATCTTCGGTCCGGATTTCAATGGCGATGGGTTTGCAGATATTCCGGTAAGTGCACCTGGGTCATTCCATGGGGGACACACAGGAGCAGGTAGCGTCTCTGTGTTATACGGTCCCTACCTGAATTCTTCTAAGAATCAAAGATTTCATCAAGGGAGCCCAGGGATTATAGGAGCAAATGAAAGAATGGATTATTGGGGAGAATCTTTATCTTATGGAGATTTCAACGCGGATGGATTTGATGATCTCGTTGTTGCTGCACCGAGAGAAGATATCGGGCAAACTGTCAATTCAGGGTCAGTTTGGATACTTTACGGTAGTGATTCAGGTCTGAGATCAGAATCGTCTTGGGGTTTCAATCAAGCGTCATCTGGCATTCCTGGGGAAAATGAAGAAAATGATCTTTGGGGTACTTCGTTAGTTACAGGCGACTTCAACGGAGATTCTTACGCTGATTTGGTAATTGGAGCTCCATATCAGGACGTTGATGAGTCAGTTGATGCAGGATCGATTTTGGTACTTTTTGGAGGTTCAACAGGACTTAGCTCGTTAAATGCAATGGGATTCCACCAAGATACAGATGGTGTGCCAGGGGCTAACGAAATAGGAGATTTATGGGGAAGTTCTTTAGCATCAGCTGATTTTAACGGGGATGGCTATGACGATGTGATTATAGGAGCGCCGGGAGAATCAATAGGTGTTATAGAAAATGCGGGAGCACTTACCGTAATGTTTGGTTCTGATCAAGGATTGAATGCAGATGGTTCTATTCTGTTTCACCAAGGCACTCCGGGCATACCTGGTGGGCCCGAAGAAGGTGATCACTGGGCAGAGACTCTAACAGCAGGTGATTTCGACGGGGATGGTTACTCTGACTTAGCAGTTGGAAACCCAGATGAAAGTATCGGCACCAAATCATTTACCGGGGCTGTGACTTTGTTGTATGGGTCTGAAGCTGGATTTAAAACAAGTGAATCTAAGTTATTTCATCAAGGAAGCCCAAAGATGGCAGGTGGAAATGAGCCAAATGATAAGTGGGGTAGCGTATTGGAAGCTGGAGATTTTGACGGAGATGGGTTTCATGACCTAGCTATCGGGACACCTAATGAAAGCATTGGCTCAATTCTAGAAGCAGGGGCGGTCACCTTTGCATATGGCTCTAAAACTGGTCTTGACGGGCGCGGTTCGAGACTTTTTCACCAAAACACATCTCGTGTCCCAGGAGGATCGGAATTTGCTGATCATTGGGGGGATTCAATAATGTCTGCCGACTTGAATGCTGATGGGAGATCAGATGTCCTCGTATCAAGCTCGGCTGAGTCAGTTGGTACAACTTATGATACTGGATTTATGGTTTTGCTTAAAGGCTCATATTCTGGAATCACATCATACGGGGCAAAAGGAATTCACCAGAATTCTTATAACATCCCTGGCTCTAATAGAAACGGAGACTACTGGGGGAGGCTTGGAGCGGATAGCTGGGTTGACTCTTATAGGCCTCCCAAAGGAGTAGCTACTCCTTCAGGGGTAAACGTAATGCTGCTTTCAGATTTTGACGATGGACTTATTGTAAGAACACCCTGTGGCAAATCACGAGTAGTATCGTCGGGGTCCATACTTGAGAATATAGACGTCGTTGTCGACCCCGGACATGGCGGAAGTGTAGATCCAGGAGCCGTTCAGAACGGGATTATTGAACGTGATATCAACCTTACGATTGCCAATGAATTACTTACCGAATTATCGTCAAGGGCGATAAATGCCTTCAGCGTACGAACAGCCAACTATCACATACCTTTGTCTGTGAGAAGCGCATTTGCGGATCAGCTACAGGCACAGGCGATGGTTTCAATCCACCACAACTCACCCTCTGCACCTTCGTCTTCCAGCCCAGGAACTGAAAGTTATATCCAAAGTAATTCCCAATCTTCTCTGCGACTAGGAAACTATGTTCAAAATGAAGTCTTTCAAACTTTAAGCAACTTTACAGAAGTTAATTGGGTTTCGCGAAGTGATGCGGGAGTTCTAAAGGTTCTTAATACCTCTGGACGGGATACCTACGGAATGTTGTCTAGGCCAAAGGTTCCGACAACTTTGGTTGAACTCGCGTACATCTCTAACACTTCCGAATCCAATTTGGTTAAAACCGACGACTATAAAGTAGCAGTGGCGTCTGCACTTGCTACTGCATTAGAAAATTATTTGAATCCAGCATCAGAGACAGAACAATTTAGTTCCCGTAGTAGAACATTTAATGCCGGTGTAGCCCCTGGAGTGAGTCTTTGTTCAGACCCCACACTCGAGTGAGGCAGGGTCAAATGACTATTTCTTTCATTCCGTTAGGTGTTAGAGGCCGGTATTGGTTCTAAAATGAATCCAGAAAAAAAGTTTGTACGTAGCGAAAGGGGCTTCAGTGGAACTAGGACTTAAGGGCAAGCGTGTCATTGTTCCAGCGTCAACCAAGGGAATTTTGCGGAGAGTAGTTGATCAGTTGATAGATGAAGGTTGTGACGTAGCTATTTGCTCACGATCTGAAGAGACTGTTGCTAGGTCACTACGAGAGCTATCAGGTGGGAGAGGAACTGCAATTGGGCGCGCTTGTGATGTAAACGATAAAGATGACTATGAGGCTTGGCTTGAAGAAATGATTGAACAGCTCGGTGGGGTAGATATATTTATTCCCGGTGTTAGTGCCGGCGGTGGTGCAGACAGTGAACGAAATTGGTGGAAGAGTTTTGAAGTAGATGTTCTATCCACTGTTCGAGGATGTGAAGTGGTGATTCCCCACATGGAAGAATCGGGCGGTGGAGCAATTACCTTCATCACCACGACGGCTTCTGTAGAAACCTTTGGAGGTCCACAAGCTTACAATGCGATGAAAGGGTCACTGCTAGTGTACGCAAAACAACTATCGCAAGAAGTAGGAAAATATGGTATTCGTGTAAATTGTGTTTCTCCTGGACCTGTTTATTTTGCGGGAGGCGTTTGGCAAATGTTAAAGGACACAATGGCAAAATGGTTTGCGAAAGTTGAAAAGGACCACCCTTTGGGGCGATTAGGTACTCCAGAAGAGGTATCTAACTGCATCTTATTTCTATCTAGCCCTGCAGCCAGCTGGGTTTCAGGTACTAATCTAATAGTTGATGGCGGGTTTACTAAACGAGTTCAATTCTGACGGTTAGCAATGAAAGTTATTCGTAAAAACAAAATTATTCGAAGCGATCCGAAAGAAAACCCCAACGGCACGCCTTTAGAGAAAACACTTGACATTGACTTAGGTACTCAAATTATTCCTAAAGAACGCTACACAAGTAAGGAGTTCATGGAAAAGGAATGGGAGACTATATGGACTAAAGTGTGGCTATTAGGGTGCCGTGAAGATCAGATCCCAGACCCAGGTGACTATATTTGTACAAATATAGGTAGAGAATCGGTTTTGATAGTTCGTCAACGCGATGGAGGGTTCAAAGCATTTCATAACGTTTGTATGCATCGTGGAAATCGTTTAGCTGATGAAGGTTTGGGACATGCTGAGCCATTCGTCTGCGGGTATCATGGGTGGAAATATGATTCTGATGGGTCTTTTGCCGATATTCCTGATATTGAAACGTTCCCTCAAGGAAAACCACCTTGTAATGGTTTATCAGAGCTGCCATGCGACACTTGGGCGTCATTTGTGTGGTTCAGTCTTAACGTGCAGGTCGAGCCTTTAGAGGAATATTTAGGTGAGTTGATCGGACACTTTGAGCCCTATCACTTCGAGCGAATGGCGATGACGCGATGGGTGACGGCTGAATGGGATTGTAATTGGAAGGCCTCCGTTGATGCTTTTGCTGAGTCGTATCATACGGCGCAAACGCACCCTCAGCTCCTGTGGTATCTAGAAGACCTTGACCTTCAAATTGATTTGTATGATAGGCATAGCCGTTACCTTGTTCCATTTGGTCTACTAAGTCCCAGGGTTGAGTCGGTAGGGGAAATACCCCCGCCTTTGAAAGCAATGTTGCATAGTGCTGGTATGGATCCAGCATCGTATGAGGGGTCAATGAACGATATTCGTGTTGCCGTGCAACAATACAAACGAGAAACGCAAATCGAGCAAGGTAAGGATTTCTCTGAATTGCATGATGAGCAACTCACGGATGATTTCAATTATTTAGTGTTTCCTAATGTGACGACTAATACGCATTCTGACGATCTCATGCTATTCAGGCACCGACCGCATCCTGATGACCCTAATAAAATGTTTTTTGATATTTGGATGTTTGAGCTAATTCCTGAAGGGGAGGAGTGGCCGCCATTGCCGAAACATGATTTTCGCCCTGCGGGAAGTAGTCGTTCTTTGGGAATAGTAATTGATCAAGATGCATCAAATTTGGCAACGGTTCAGGAGGGAATGAACAGCGCTGGGTTCCCCGGTTTATGGTTATCTGATCAAGAACTTAGACTTCGGCATTTTCATAAGACTATTTCGGATTATGTAGGAGAGTAGTCGTGGTCAATGCATCAATGGTAGATAATATAATCAAAATTAATTCTTTTGGAGAGTTTTGATGATTAATAGTCGTGAAGTAGTCATTGTTGATGCGGTTCGTTCTGCTACTGCTAAGCCCAATAGTAGGCTTTCGCGATTCCACGTTACCGACCTACTCGGTAATGTGTTGCAATCCTTGTTTGAGAGAAACAACGTTGACCCTAATTCTGTTGATCACGTTGCAGGTGGTTGTATAGCACAGGTTGGTGAACAGGCAAACAATGTCACTCGTACGGCTTGGCTTGCTGCTGGGCTTCCTCTGCATGTCGGGGCCTCGACGACATCTACGCAGTGTGGATCTGGTCAACATGCAAATACGTGGGCTCATTCTCTTATCGGGGCTGGTATGGCTGACATAGTTGTGGTTTGTGGTGTTGAATCCATGTCGCATGTTCCAATGGCATCCCAAATTCCTTTAGATGACAACGGGCATGCATACTTGGGTGAACGATACACAGATCGTTATAAGGAGATGTATGACCCAACGAATCAACTTGAAGGTGCCGAACGAATCGCATCGAAATGGGATCTTACGCGCGAAGAACTAGATCGGTTCGGAGTGCGATCGCAAAATCGAGCCGCTGTTGCATGGAGTGAGGGACGCTTTGATGGTCAAATAATCCCATTTGATATTCATGGGGATGGTTCTGAAATGCACATTCAAGATGAGGGGCTTCGGGACACCACCTACGAGGCGCTAGCTAATCTCAAGCCAATTGCTGGGGTAGGGTACTTTTCGGAACCAGCACAATACCATACTGCAGGCACTGCTTCGCAACTAGCTGATGCCTCCTCGGCGTTGCTTGTCATGAGCAGAGAAAAAGCTGATGAATTAGGGTTAACGCCATTAGCGAGAATCGTCAGTTCGTGCCTCGTAGGGAGCGATCCGGCATTGATGCTGACAGGGCCGATACCGGCAACACAAAAGTTGCTTGATGATACCGGTTACTCAACTGATGATATTGACATATTCGAAATCAACGAGGCTTTCGCTGCGGTGGTTCTGGCATGGGCGAAAGAAATGGAAATTGAAATGGATGATCGCGTAAACCCCAATGGAGGGGCTATCGCTATAGGGCATGCACTAGGATCAACCGGTCCGCTATTAATTACGAAAACCGTTCATGAACTACACAGATCAAATGGAAAGCTTGGGTTGATTAGTATGTGCTGTGGCGGTGGTTTAGGAACCGGAACAATCATTGAACGACTGTAAACATGAGGCCGTGCTTGGGCTCTAAGTTTCGGCTTCTGCTTTTTGGATGAGGTTCTTGAGCATTCTTGAGAAGATCACGATGTGTGCTGGCAATAGCGCGTACCAATAAGCTCTACCCAAGACTCCTTTCGGTACGAAGAGAGCTTGTTGGGTAACTAGTATTTTCTCGTTGTTCTGCTTTTCAATATTCCATTCCAGCCATGCATGACCAGGGACTTTCATTTCGGCAAGCAAACGCAACCCGTTAGATGTAACGGACGTGACCTTAAAGAAATCCACGGTATCACCAACGCGAAGATCGCTTGGGTGTCGACGACCCCTACGAAGTCCAACACCGCCAAGAAGTTTGTCAACAAATCCTCGGATCGCCCAGAGCCAATTGAACGCAAACCATCCATTGTCTCCTCCTACTGAACAGATTGTCTTCATAATGGACTTCTCGGAAGCATGGGATAGCGCCTCTCGTTTGTCGACAAGTATTTTGCCCCCCGACCAAACAGGGTCTGTTGGTTCTGGTCGCGCGGGATCCTTGAAACTGCTCGTATCTGACCATCGAGTGGGAATCTCTAATTCTTGTATTCTTGCTAATGCTTTCCCTATGGCGCTATCCAATGTGTCCTCATTTTTGAGTGCCTGCCCGTTGCGGGTTTCATGCTGCACGACAACATCTGTTGTTAAAGAGTCAATGAGTGCTCTAGCTAATGTAAAAGGAAGTGGGCTAACCAAGTTAACCCAATGTGATGAAAGTCGAGGAGTAAGAACAGGGACTGGGAGTATAACTCTTCTTCGAAGTCCAGCGACCTTTGTGTAGGCGTGCATCATCTCTCGATATGAAACAACTTCAGGTCCACCTATTTCTCTAATCTGATTTTCATATGAGTCGTCTTGTAAGACATGAAGTAAATTGTTGAGGACGTCGCCTATTGATATTGGTTGGCATTTGGTTTTTGTTACCCACCGTGGGACAACCATGATAGGAAGGACCTCAACCAAGGACCTCAACATTTCAAATGAGGCGCTACCTGAGCCGATGATGATGGCGGCTCTCAGTTCGGTTACAGGGGTAGGCCCGTTAGCGAGAATTTTTCCCACATTATGTCTGCTTTGAAGATGCAAAGACTTTTCTAAGTTATCTTCCCCGAGGCCTCCAAGGTAGACGATTTGCTTTAGATTGTTTTGTCTAGCAGCGTCAGCGAAGACACCAGCCATGTTTTCTTCTGCC
>DBSW01000143.1 GCA_002306745.1 Dehalococcoidia bacterium UBA1332
GACTGAATCCCTGACGGCTCGAACCAGATCGACCCCATGTCTTATACGTTCCGGTGTGATTGTCTGTGGCCCACCAAAAGGATAGAACTTGAGCGCTTTCCAACCGTCATCCTTTAGTTGCCGCGCTGCCTCTGCATGTTTACTTGGTGAAGCCTGACGTGCTGCTGTCTCAGCTGGCACTCCTAGTCTTGGTTCTGTAAGTTCTTCGAACCACCCGTTAGCATATACAGGGACACCCTCACGGTGCTTGCCACCCGCTAGCTGCCAAACAGGGATTCCTAAAGACCTTGCTTTAATGTCCCATAAAGCAAGGTCTATTGCGGCTATAGCGGACATTGAAACGGGACCGCCAGCCCAAGTGACCCTCCGATATAGCGAGGTCCATATCCAATCGATGCGACGTGGATCTTTACCGATCAAAAACTTTCCAAAATCCAGAATTTCGGCAGCGAGTGCTGCATCTTTGTACTGAAGAGAACCTTCACCCCATCCTGAAATTCCCTCGTCAGTATCAATCCTTACAAAAAGCCAGTTTGTACCAGCGGTCTTGTGAACGGGCGTGGCCGTACGGAACAACTGAACATCTGTGATTTTCAATTACAATTTTCCTTAGGAAGAATTAGCAGAAATAGATGTAGGCGCTGCCACACTACTCAATGGATAGTAATTGCATACAAACGGGAGCTGGTATGTTGATCACTGAGCCAGTTGGCGTCAAAGTACCATCATCCTCTATCTTGAATGAGACAATGGTGTCCGAGTCTTGATTTTCGGCAAGCAAAAAATTTCCATCAGGAGTAATAGCAAAATTCCGAGGAGTATTACCCTGTGTAGACTCGTGGTCCACGAAGGTCATCGACCCGTTTGATTGATCAATCGCAAAGATCACGATTGAATCATTGCCGCGGTTAGAAGCATATACGTACTTTCCGTCTGGTGAGACGTGAATATCAGCGGTCGTATTCTGTCCCTGCCAGCCACTAGGCAGTGTTGGAACCGACTGTGTCGGCGTCAAAGTTCCATCATGTGACAGATCATAGAGGGTTATCGTACACCCAATCTCGTTCAACACATAGACCTGTTGATTTTTAGGATGAAATGTGAAATGTCTGGGTCCATGTCCCGGGGTTTCATCAACTGTCGATAACAACTTAAATCTCGCACTAGTGGGATCAATCGCGTAAGTAAGTACCTGATCCATCCCCAGATCGCAGACAAAGGCAAATCTATTTGATTTATCAATATTCACAGAGTGGGCATGAGCCCTATCCTGACGGTCTGGATTGACCGAAGATCCTTTATGTTGCACAAATTCTGTAAAATCGCCAACGGAGCCATCTTCCGCTATCGGGTGTGCAGATACACTGCCTCCAGCGTAATTTGTAACTATTACCATCGAGTCCGTAGCATCAACCATTAAGTGGCAAGGACCTGGTCCGCCAGTCGATCTTTCGTTGATTTTACATAGTTCACCTGTTGAGCGATTTACGTTGAAAGAAGTTATTCCGCCAGCGCCGTTGAAAGAGCTACTTTCAGACACTGCGTATAAATGATCACCACTAGAATCAAGGGCAACAAAAGATGGGTTTTCAAGTCCTTTTGCGACCGATATCTGCCTAAGTTCGCCCGTGTTTCCATCTAGCCTAAGGGTATAAATTCCTTCACTACCAAGCCTCGTATACGTTCCGATGAAGGCTAACTGATCATTGCTCATTTTTGTTTCCCTTATTGCCTAAAATTCAGATTGAATATATGACAACTATTTGATTATCAGGTCCGTATCAATTTCAACGCCTATGCCTGGCATTGTCGGTAGCGGCATATACCCGTCTTCATCGACCTGTGGCGCATTTAACATGATAGAAAACTTATGTCGGTAGTCGCCGATTGGCGGATCATGCAAAAGCTCCATGAAAGGCGCATGTCTCCAAGAAGCTATTAGGTGTTGGTGCGCTATTACTCCAATATTTCCACCGCCATGATGTGGAACAAGTTCCTTATTATATAACTCTGCAAGATTTCCAATTTTTCGCAGATTAGTAATGCCATTCATGACCATACTCTCAGGTTGCAGGAGTTTGTAAGTGTCCATCTGGCACATCTGAACAAATTCGTGAATTCCCGAATTGTTCTCGCCACCAGCAATCCTAATTTCGACTTCTGCATTAAGACGGGCAAGCGCATCAAAGTTATACCGAGCGAGTGGTTCTTCGAGCCAAAAAATATCTAATTCTTGTAACTCAACAGCGGTCTCATATGCACGCTTATAATCCCAAATTACTCCAGCTTGCCAGTTTCCATTACTTTGCGCCTGATTGGCATCGACCATTATGGTGAAATCAGGTCCAACAGCGTTCCGTACTGACTCAACTAGATGTATATCTTCTGAAAGCGTTTCATAGTGCAGCCGGAGTTTCATAGCTTTCCATCCCTGTTCTTTGAGAGATACTGCCTGATCTACACGCTCTTCCGGACTCGATAGTACAACCATACTGGCATAAGGGATTATTTTTTCTTTGTTTCCACCCCAAAGTTTATATAGCGGAAGGTTTGCAGCTTTGCCAATAATGTCCCACAGCGCCATATCGACTCCAGAGACACCTTGGTATGGAAGCGCTGTAACGTAATAATTCAGTGCGACGGCATGATCTTCAACCGCAAATGCGTTTTTACCAATCAAATACTCCTTCACGTCATTTAGCAACATCGGATGCATACCGGGACCGATGCCCGTTATACCAGCATCTGTTTGTACTTCTGTAAACGAACCACCACCAACGTTGAAAGAAGTTTTTCGTCCAGGGCTCCAAGCGGGCTCAATTTCACCAACCTGTCTAACGGTTCGTAAATTGACAATTCTGACGTCGGTAACTTTGATATTAGCAGTCACTGAATTCTCCGATTACTAGATACAGGGTTGCAAGATATTACAGTCAGGCCAACATTATTTGGGCTAAAAAGTGCAGTTTTCTACATCGTTTACTACAAAGAGAATTTCGTTCACAAAAAAA
Source organism: Dehalococcoidia bacterium UBA1332 (assembly GCA_002306745.1). Classification (GTDB taxonomy): domain Bacteria; phylum Chloroflexota; class Dehalococcoidia; order Lucifugimonadales; family Lucifugimonadaceae; genus Lucifugimonas. Next base: position 3,012 of record DBSW01000143.1, read on the forward strand.
TCGGCTGGAGCGGTGCACCACCGCAAGCTACGGTAATGAAATGCTTGCCTGGGATGATTCGGTCCTGGATAACATACGAAGCCGTGATCCATTTTGGCGGAAAATCTGATTGACTTCGCCAATGTAATCCCACACTACATAGCTATAAGGATTGGCTTATGAACCCGGTAATACGCAATGAAAAAAATAGCGAAAACCCACTTTTAGGGCCTAAAGATGGAGCTTCAAATTATGTAATGCTGATGGTAAAACACGATCCTGGAGAATCAAGCCCAGATCATACGCACCCTTGGGAGCATCAGGCTTATATTACGGAAGGCTCGGGCATTCTTGTATGCGATGGAAACGACTACCCAATCAAAACAGGCGATGCAGTTATGGTGCCGGGTGGGATTCGCCACCAATTCATAAACACAGGAGACGTCCCTTTACACCGTGTGACCGTAAATCCAATTGAATCTGTACAAAACTAACGCTTAGATTGCACTAATTACATTAACTCCGGATAACGATATTTCACCTTGATCCAAGGTGTAAACATGAGTCGCAATCTCATCAACTATGGCTGGATCATGGCTGGCGCAGATAATTGTGCCATCATAATCTTGCAATGCACTCAACAGTTCATCCCGGGTTGCCGCATCAAGATGGTTAGTAGGCTCATCGAGTAGAAGCACATTGTTCGGTTGAACGAGGAATTTTGCTAGCGCAACCCGACTTTTTTCACCGCCTGATAGCATGTGTACAAGTTTGTAGACATCATCCGATGAAAATAGAAATCTACCGAGTATACTTCGAAGAGATTGATCGGATTCATCTTGGCCAGATTCTCTAACTGCCTCAAGTACCGTGAGTTTAGGATCGAGTGTCTCATCCTGATGCTGGGCATAATAACCACGCCGAGATCGCTCAGACCAAATAATTTGCCCCTCAGTCGGAATAATTTCACCTGCAAGTATTCTTAATAGAGTGCTTTTCCCGCCTCCGTTATGCCCTACTAAGGCGATTTTTTGATTTCGATGTACCTCAAGTGACACATCAAGCAATGCAGGTAAATCGTCCCAGTCATGCGATATACCATGAGCATCAAGCACAACCCTCTCCACTCTCCCGTTTGCTTTGATTTCGAATTTTGTCGTTTTCGAAGTGACGGACCGTTGAATTTTTTCAATTCGATCAATAGCTTTTATTCGACTCTGTACCTGTCGAGCCTTAGTTGCCTTGTAGCGAAAACGATCTATGAATTCCTCTTGCCTGGCAATCTCGCGCTCTTGACGGTTTGCTGATGCTTCAACCTGCTCTTGTCTATTTGCTTTATTTTTCTTAAAGTCACTAAAAGATCCTGCATAGGAAATGACCTTGCCGTGTTCAACATCCAATATTCTCGTCGCCACCTGTTCGAGAAACGGTTGATCATGTGTAACCATCAATACCGCACCAGGGTAATCAGTTAACTCAGCAGCCAACCATGCTTTAGATGCTCGATCTAGATGATTCGTCGGCTCGTCTAAAAGCAAATGAGGTTGACGGCGAATAAGAATTTTGGCGAGTGATATTCGCATCCTCCAGCCACCAGAAAAATCGCCGCATAGTTTGTAGAGATCGTCCGTCGAAAAACCAAGCCCAGTTACAACCCTTGATATAGAAGCATCAACACTACTGCCGCCGAACAACTTGAACCTTTCATGTACGTCGTTTAATTCAGCGACTAAATCAGCGCTATTACCTTCCTCCAAGATAAGCATATCTTCGATTTCATCAATTCGAAAACGCATCGCATTTATCTCGGGCAGTGCAGACCACATTTCATCGCTTAGAGTGCGATCCAATTGCACATCCGATTCCTGATGTAGGTACGAAATTTCACCGTTCGAGATGCTGACTTGTCCGCCAGTCGATGGTTCGTCTCCGGATATCATTTTTAGTAAAGTGGTTTTGCCTGCGCCATTAGGACCCACTATTCCTATTTTTTCGTCGGCAGATACCGTGAACGAAACGGCTGAAAGCAGATCTCTGCCACCAAATGATTTTTTTAGATTTTCGACGACAATCATGTGCGCTGTTTTTAGCTACTTAATTAATCGCTATTTCTAGATAATTAAACAAGAGCCCAAAAATGACTTCTTACTATCATTGAGTCAAAAAAATATTTATTTGACTCAACCTGTAAACCGTGTAGAGAAATAAATTGCTAGTGATTAATAGCCTGAGCTAGCACCGCGCCGCGCAGATTCTTCCCATGCTGCAGCAAGTGTTTCTGCCGTTACATTGTCGGACTGAGCTACACTAATGACTGCTTCTTCCTGATTAGCTAATGCCGACGCCGCTGCAGGCAGCCGACTAGCTGATTCCAATGGAATTTGGATAGCCCCATGTAAATCAGCTGCAATCAAATCCCCTGGCTGAACATACACCCCACCAACATCAACAGGCACGTTGTAGGCAACGCCATGTATATATGCGTGTGAAACAAGTACCTCCTTTGCCCAAAACGGAAAACCCATTTCCTCTGCCTCTTTTAGATCTCTAACGCCACCGTCCGTAACAACACCTACGCAATCCAATCCGAGAGCTATATTTCCTTGAATCTCTCCCCAATACGATCCAACTGTTGCTGGATAATCAAGATCATGAAATACAATCATGCGTGGAGCTGGGATTTCCAAAATCGCATTGTAATAGTCCGTTCGTTCAAGCGCTTTTCGGGACTTATGCCTTGCTGAAATCACACCCGTGACCGCGTAGCCGACATATGTTTCAGAAACCGGAGATTGCGATTTGATTTCAGGACGCATGAATCCTTCCGTCCGAGGCATTATGTCCATCAATTCAAGAGCGTTGGCAATAGTCGGCGTATCGATCTTCCTAAGCTGCTGCAGCAGTTTCGCAGACAACGGAGATTCCTTAGCACCCATATTCGTTCTCCTGTGGCGGATCAGCAAGTAATTTCATAGCAAATTATCTAGCATTGAATACTACTCCAAATACACTCCTATACACCAGAAAAAGAATAGCTGTTCACCGTTATCAAACTAAATTTTTTGATAAATTTTCCAGAAAAACTGCTCTGATAGGTTTTGTAACCGGACAACAAGACAACTATAGGTCTAGAATCACGACGCCTCGGACACGCATGGTTAACGGAACTCTCTTAATCCGAACAACAGACAGCCGAGGGATAAACGGAGAACGTTGAATGAATGGAACAGAATTCATCGCCCAAATATTGAAACAAGAGGGTGTGACCGAAATGACATGCTTCCCTAGCAACGCACTTATTGAGGAAGCATCAAAAGTAGGAATTCGACCTGTGATGTTCCGTCACGAACGGGGCGCGATAATGGCCGCCGATGGTTACAGTCGCATGAGCGATGGTCGAAGATTTGGAGTTGTGGCCATGCAACACGCAGCTGGAGCGGAAAACTCTTTAGGAGGTCTTGCTCAAGCATACGGTGACAACGTTCCGATTCTAGTTCTTCCAGGTGGTTATCCGTCAGCTTCTAGACACGTTCGACCTAATTTCCACGCTTCTTCTGCTTGGGATAGTGTCGTCAAATCTGCTGAAACAATAGATTCACCAGCACAAATCAAAAACGTCATGCGACGAGCCTTCCAAGCGCTTCGCAATGGCAACGGAGGCCCAGTAGTCGTCGAGATGACTCTTGATATCTGCGCTATGGAAGTTCCCGAAGACGCACTCGATTACCACTCCCCTATTAGCAGCAAATCAACACCTTCGAAAATCGATATACAAGACGCTGCCAAACAGCTTTTATCAGCTGAACGTCCGATGATATGGGCTGGTGCAGGCGTACTTATGGCCCAGGCAACCTCTGAACTCGCACAGTTGGCTTCACTAGCCGATATTCCGGTATTCACGACAATGGAAGGAAAATCTGCTTACGATGAAAGATTGCCACTATCGTTAGGAGCTGGTAGTGGCGCTACGACAGGACCAGCCTATGAGTGGATCAACGAAAGCGACGTGATCCTAGGGCTAGGTACCAGCTTCTCGCACAATAACTACACCCGAAAGGTGCCAAACGGTAAAAAGGTCGTCATACACAACACGATCAATCCCGAGGAAATCAACAAAGAAACGCCATCTCAGATCGGTCTGGTGGGCGACGCAAAATTAACTATTGCAGCATTGATCGATGAGATCAAATCTCAAATAGGTGATAGCGGGCGTGACACTGGAGTTGCGGCGCACATTGCTGAGGCAAAATCAACGTGGATGAAAGAGTGGGGGCCTCGACTAAATTCAGATGAATCACCATTAAATCCTTACCGTGTAATCAATGAAATAAACAAAAACGTCGATCACGAGAACACCATAGTCACGCATGACGCTGGAGGACCTAGAGACTGCATGGTGCCGTTTTATACGGCTACTACACCACACTCCTATATCGGATGGGGTAAAACAACTCATTTAGGATTTGGAATACCCCTAATGATAGGTGCCAAACTTGCCGATCCGAGCAAGTTCTGCCTGAACTATATGGGGGATGGCGCATGGGGAATGTCAGGAACAGACATAGCTGCTGCTGCGCGAATGAACTTACCAATAACAACCGTGCTATTGAATAATGGAGGGATGGCCACATATCCGGGAGGATTCCCGACAGCACGAGAAACATACGATGTTTCATATATGGCTGGTGATTACGCGAAGATTGCTGAGGGCATGGGCGGAGTTGGCATACATGTAACAAAGCCTGAAGAAATGGGCCCAGCAATCCTTAAAGCTAGAAAGTTAAACGACGAAGGGAAAACAGTTTTGATTGATGTAAAGTCAAACTACGAATCCCGTAAGTCATTCTTTGGTAGGTAGACGTAAGTTGAAAACTCTCGATGGCAAAGTTGCGATCGTAACGGGTGCCGGATCCGTTGAGTATGGACACGGCACCGGTGACGCTATGGCAATAAATTTCGCCAGACATGGCGCACGTGTAGTTTTATTTGACATCGACGAGGAGCGTGCCAACCGAACTCTGAAAACAATAAATCAAGAGCGTGGCATTGCGTCAATTGTGATCGGCGACGTTTCGAAAGCAGCTGACTGCGATCTTGGAACAAGTGTGGCAGTTGAACAATTTGGCAGCATTGACATATTAGTCAACAACGTCGCGATCATTCCACGAGGCAATGTTGTAGACGTTACAGAGGAAGAGTGGGATCAGGTATTTGCCGTTAACCTGAAATCCATGATGCTGATGAGTAAGTCCTGCATAAAATACATGGTAAGCAACGGTGGAGGTTCAATAATAAATATTTCTTCAACTGAAGGGCAGCGTGGACAGGACTGGCTTCCATTTGTTGCTTACTCAACGTCAAAAGGCGCAGCGGTAACTCTCACGACCTCAATGGCAGTTCAACATGGTAAAGACAACATACGAGTTAATTGCATTGCACCAGGGATGATTTATACACCTCTAATTGCCCCTCACATATCAGACGAAGTGAGGACCCTACGTCGAATGGGTGCACCTTTAGATATTGAAGGAAATGCGTGGGATGTCGCAAACGCAGCAGTTTTTCTGGCAAGTGATAATGCCCGATGGATCACAGGTACGACACTGCCGGTAGACGGAGGACTTTTGGCTACACAATCACTATCTTTAATAGACCGATTTACGGATTTGGCAGAGAAGTAACCGCGATCATTTAGGCCTAAGTCTAAGTTGAACTCACCGGAGCACTGATCATCTTGTCGTCATTACCAGCGATGTCGTCAAATGAAGTGTAATTGGTGTTCCAGAGCTGCGAGTACAGACCACTTGAGACCACTAATTCGTTGTGTGTGCCCATTTCGATGATCTCACCATCGCGCAAAACGATGATTTTATTTGAGTTTCGAATGGTGGAAAGCCTATGAGCAATAACTAACGCGGTTCTACCTTCAAGTAACTTCTTCAGAGCATCTTGAATAATTCGTTCGGTGTAGCTATCAATATTTGCAGTAGCTTCGTCTAAGACCAGTATTTTCGGATCCGCTACCAACGCTCTTGCAAAGCTCAGAAGTTGTCGTTGTCCAATCGACAGATTCGAACCTCGTTGTTCGAGGACTGTGTCATAACCGTTTTCAAGCTGCATAACGAAATCGTGTGCCCCAATTATCTCGCAGGCTTCAACAATCTCATCGCGCGTAGCATTCAGTGTGTTGTATCGAATGTTATCCAGGACTGATTTAGAGAAAAGAAAAGGCTCCTGCAGTACCATCCCCATTACACCGCCAATTGATTCCTGAGTCACATCTCTAATGTCATGATGGTCAATTGTTATCGAACCAGACTGTATATCGTAAAAACGATGCGCAAGTGCGGTGATTGATGTCTTACCTGAACCAGTTGGACCTACAAGAGCAATAGTCTCTCCGGGCTCGGCAATAAAATTGATTTTTTTCAGGATTGGACGGTCCGGATCATAACCGAAAGTGACGTTCTGGAACTCCACCCTGCCATTTATGTCCTTAATCGCTCTTGCGTCCTCTCTGTCAGCTACTTCCAGTGGAATATCTAAAAGTTCAAATATTCGGTGACCCGAAGCAACCGCTCGCTGTAGAAGTGCATAGTGCATGGTGAGAGTACGAATAGGTTCAAAAAATCTCTGAACATATAGCAAAAAAGCAACCATTGTCCCGATTTCTATTGATTCACTTAATACACGACCGCCTCCGACTATCAAAACAACCGCTAGAGCAGCACCAGTCATTAATTCCACCGTCGGCATCAATACACCACCTAGTCGGGATGCTCTAACGGCTGACCAGAAAAACGTGTGTATTTTTCCTCCCATAACCCCATTATTTTCTTTTTGACGGTTAAGTGCCTGTACAACGCGTATACCACTAACGTTCTGGTCTAAATACACACCAACTATGGATGAATTTCGGCGCATCCGTAAAAAAGCACGTCGGGCAAATGGTTGCCATACAACTCTTATAAGAAACAATGCCGGCACGATCGCTAAAGTTACGATTGCAAGTTGGAAGTCAAGTATCAGTAATATAACGACGATACCTAGAAGTGTTAAAATATCTCCAATAATCTCGATTGAAGACTCCAACATCTCCTGCAAAGCTCCGACATCCCCAAACATCCTTGCCATTAATGCACCAATAGGTGTCTTATCCGAAAAAGAAAGCGCAAGTCTTTGCAGTTGCAAAAACATATCTGCCCGAATGTCATAAAGAACAGTCAAAGCTACGCGCGTAATTAGCACGTTCTGCAAGAAATTCGTGAACCAGTACATAGCGGCTACCGCGATCAAAGTTACCGCAATAACGCCAAGTAACTGAGAATTACCATGCCCAATCGCATTGTCGATCCCAAATTTAACCAACAATGGCAATGACAGGTTTGTGAGCGTGAACCCTATCACGGCCAACGTCGCAACCAACATTCCTTTGGTATAAGGACGCGCATAATAGAAAAATCGTTTGAACACAGTACTATCAAGCTGTGCGAACATTTCCTCGTCTGACTCATGCAGTTTGGAATGTTCCTCTACGACGTTCGCTGGCCGGTGTCGATTCTTGCGCTGATTAACCGTTTTGTTTTGTTCTTTGTCTGACAAGGCTATTCATCGTCCCCCAAACCACGACCTTGCTGAATTCTCCACAAGTTGCTGTAATGTCCATCCATCAATAGCAGTTCTTCATGAGATCCTCGCTCAGCAATATGTCCATCCTCAAGCACAAGAATCTCATCCGCATGCTTCAATGATCCGAGCCTATGGGCGATGATGATCGTCGTGTATGACTGACTAAGTTCGCCAAGCGCCTTCCGTATACGAGCATCAGTTCCCGCATCAACTGAAGATGTTGAATCATCTAAAATTAATATTGGTGATTCAGTAAGCAATGTTCGTGCGATAGCAACACGCTGTCTTTGGCCACCAGACAAGCCAATCCCTCTCTCTCCTAATTCAGTACTGTACCCGTCAGGGAGGGTCGAAATAAATTCGTGAATTTGAGCAATCTTCGCAGCGGCTACAACTTTTTCGTCTGATGCGGATATATCTCCATATCTGATATTGTCACCAATCGTCCCATCAAACAAAAACGGATCTTGCTCGACTAACCCGACCGCTTTTCGCACGGACAAAACCGTCGCTTGCCTAAGGTCTGTACCGTCGATCGTAATAGTTCCCTCTGTTGGGTCGTAAAACCTAGGTATCAAGTTAGTAATTGAACTTTTTCCGCTACCAGGAGCACCCACAATCCCGATTGTGTGGTCTTTACGAGCTTCAAATGTAATTTGAGTAAGTGCCGGAACCTCTCCATAACTGAAAGAGACATTGCTGAACTTAAGTACGCCTTCAGTGACTTTAAGTGGTCCAGAGTTGTCGCGATCTGCAATTTGAGAAGGTATGTCGAGCACTTCAAAGATTCGACCTCCGGCTGAGGACGCGCGCGCAGTAGAATTTATTACCATGATTAGCATCCGAACAGGAAATCTCAACAAAGCCAAGTAAAAGAAAAATTGAGTCAGTTCACCTTCAGTGAGTGCCCCACTCATGACCTTTTCACCACCTGCCCAAAGGACAACAGCCCAAGCAACCAAAAAGGCAAAGGAGATAGCTCCCCCGCCTCTGGCTTGAGTCGTTGCCGCCTGCAAACGTAAATCAACAACTTCTTTTGCTGTAGCGTCGAATTTAGCTTCTTCAAATTTCTGGGCCGAAAAAGCTCTTACCACACGAACACCCGCAAGATTTTCTTGCATGGTAGTAGTCAATTCCCCTAGGGCATCCTGAATCTTGTGCCACGTGATTCTAAGTTGCAATCGTAATTTGCCACTTCGGTAAACCATAAACGGAACAAAACCAAGACTAAGCAACGCTAATTGCAGATCTATTTGGGCCATAAATATGCCAGCAGCTACGATAACTACTAATACTCGAGTTATCTGTACCAGCCCGGATTGCACAAACGCCCGCACACCTTCAATATCTGAGAGACCTCTAGACATCAACTGACCAGTATGAACTCGATCATGAAAGCTAAAACTCAGCTGCTGCAACTTGTCAAAATAAAGCATACGAAGGCGGTTAGAGACACGCTGACTCAGTGTTTCACCAAGAAACATTTGCCCGAAACCAGTCGCACCCCGCAAAGCTGAAACTATGATTACAAGTACTGCAGTGTTTATTAGCAGAGCCTCAATTTCACTCCTGCTTGCAGATTCACCCTTAGCTAGCAACAACGCTTCATCGACACCTTCCCCAAGCAACCGCGGAATAAACAGTGAAACGATCGCTGTTGTTGCAGAAAATATATTTGCCGCAAGGAAGTGCCATGGGTAACCATAGGCTAGTTTCGTTATGCGCCAGAGAACCTTTGAACCTGTGGGACCCGAATCGGTAATTCTGGCACGTACACTGCGGCGAGTACGCTCATTTTCTTTTTGAGCGTGTTTGAGCGGTGTTGTACTCGTAGTTCAGACCTCATCGGGATTGATTGAATCGTTGGATAACGGATTTTTAGTCCACAAAATGCGGTTATAAATCCGAATAACGACGGGCAGTATACGCCCATAAATAAAATATATGCCAAAACGACTATACCAAGTGGATTTTATATAGGGAAACAAAAGCAAGTAAGCCGCATGATCATGAAAAAGTCCTAACTTGGAAAACTTTATGCCGCCATGCCGACATAAAATACGCTTTTAACTAAAAACGACTAAATTTAAGTAAATCAATATCGTGATCCGTCTTCCCGTCGATGACCAAATCGCCAAGGATTTCACCAACCACACTCGAAAACTTAAAGCCATGTCCTGAAAAACCCGCTGCGACTGCTACTTGAGGGTAATTTGGCAGTGTGTCGATTATGAAATGTTCATCGGGTGTGTTCGTAAATAAACAAGTTTTCATAGTCATCACATTACCATTACCATTTGGAAAATATTTTCCTGCAGCGAGTCGCAAAATTTGTTCATCTTCGACTGTGACTTCACGATAAACATTATCAGGATCTGTGACCTCTTCGAGATGGTGGTAACGGCCAATCTTGAAACCAGGAATACCATAGATCGGAAAACCGTAATAACGTCCTTCCTCGAAATAGGCATTAAACACAGGAAATTTATCGGGATGGAAAAGCTGTGGGTCTTCAGGTTGCAGCCAAGCTAAGACCTGGCGTTCAGGAACAGCAACTTCATTCAGTGATGGAACCATTTTTGATGCCCAAGGGCCGGCTGTTATTACCAGAGTATCTGCTGTGTAATCCCCTCGATCAGTAAAAACGCGCACACCGCCGTTTTCCGGCTCCCACTTTATAACTGACTCTCTCGCATGGATTTCCGCACCAAGAGCAACGGCGGAGTTGGCATAAGCTACGATCGCTCTTTCTGACAGTACGAATCCTCCATCTTTTTGATATAGCCCCATGTGCCCTGAAGGCATCTGATAGCCCGGGAAACGCTCGTTAATTTGGTTATGGCGCAGAACCTCGTGTGGGATATTGTGATCTATGCAGGATTGAAGTGATCCCTCGAATACCTCATGACCCGATGGAGCAGTGTCGATCGAACCCACCTTGAAAAGCAATTGTTCGCCTGTCAACGTTTCAATATCTGACCATAGTTCATAAGCACGACGCAGTAACGGTACATATGATGAGTCTTCGTAGTAAGCAAGCCGGATAATTCTGTTTACACCGTGAGATGAACCTTCACTATGGGGAATATCGTATTTTTCAAGACCAAGGACTGTTTTGCCTCTACTCACGATGTTGTGCACGGTGGAACTACCCATTCCACCTACACCAATAACGACACAATCGAAATTTTTAGTCACGCTAAAACCACATAATCATTAGTTTTTAGTCGACAAGTTTCACAAAGAAATACTGTATCCATAGTTCAATCTATGTTTAAGTAAGACTTTACACAATAGTTCTGGGTTTCGAACAGTATCGACTGGACAACGGTAGTACAGTTCGAACCGACATCTAGAACATAAGCTTCTAAAAAAGAAATTTTTAGGAAATGACTAGTCCAGATACCAGCAATTTAATCAATCGAGATCAACACACCATTTCGACTGCCCAAACTCTATACCCACGAAGGTGGCATATCGACTGCGTTCATTATCAGTTGGCAAGATGGGATTAA
>DBSW01000167.1:0-1472 GCA_002306745.1 Dehalococcoidia bacterium UBA1332
AGAGTTTGCGCGACCGGTCTATCAGTTGGTAAAGCCCCTATCTGATCCGTGGGGTGGGACTGAGTTGTTAAATGGGCGCCACCCGATTCAAATGTCTCAACCTAAGCCAAAAGAAGGTTTACCGGAGAAAGTGGTCTTTATCATGTCCGGGATGTGTCAGACGATGGAGTCTGGTTTGCGCCTCTACGGGCATCCTGATTTGCTAGCGATAGCTGCGTCGATAAATGGTGATGATTTTGTTCCGTATAACGATGCGACTTTTGTAAAACAGCCGGGAGTGGGTGGCTCGGTGTCATGGCATCAGGATGGAGTTACCCACTGGGATTCGGAACAATGGGATGAGGGCATCCACGGTTTTAACTTTCAGGTGCAATTGTATCCAACTAGCCCCAAGAGTTGTTTATGGGTAGTGCCTGGTACACACAAGTTGGGCAGAATCGACATCAAAAAAAGAGTGGAAGAAAATCCCGATAGGGAACGATTGCCTGATGCTGTCCCGCTGCACTGTAAGCCAGGTGATGTAACCATAGTAAATCGTCAGGCGTTGCACTGTTCGTTTGCAAATACTTCCTCGGAAACTCGAATTTCTTTGACTTTTGGTTTTCACCGCAGATCGTCAATTTTGGGCGCAAAGGGGGCTTTAGCTGAGAGCGCCGATATCATTTACGATGAGCGCAGAATTCATGAGCGGTCTGAAGTGATTGGAGTAGCTATTGATGCACGTTCGAAGTTTTATCCCAACGAAGCTCGTTACGCCTACAAGCCCCTGATAGGTGAGGAGGAATCGCTCGTCTTCAACTCTGAAAATTGGCATAGGGTCATTAAGGATTACAACCTAAAGGACTTGTCAATCTAACCTCCCACCAGAAAATCGAGAACTGCGGCAACCCGGATGTAGCCGCATCAGATTTCGAAGCCAAAACTGATTGCCGATAAGGAAAAGTTGTTATGAGTAAATCGACCGACGCGTTTAGGGTGGGCCAGCAGGGAGTCGGGTCCAATGGGCAGATTGCTCATTCCCAGCTGTTAGACCATTCTGAAAGATTAAAGGAAAAATTCTATAAAGTCGGAGAGCACGCATGGTGCTTAGTCGGTAACGGATTATCAAATCAGACATTTGTGGAGGGTCCAGAGGGCATCATAGCTATTGATACTGGTGAGTGTCATGAAGAAATGAAGCAGGCGATAGAGTGGCTGCGAGAAGAAACGGATTTGCCTATAGTGGCATGCATTTATACACATTTTCATTATGTCGCCGGCACTACCGCCATTGTTGAAGAGCGGGGAGACGATGATTTTCCGATTTATGGGCATGCGGGTATCGAATCAAATTTGGACCGATTTGGTGGTGAGGTAGGACCTCGTGGTTCAAGAGGTATGGTTCATCAGTTTGCCATGCTTCTTCCGGAAACAGGACCAGATGGTCTGGTAAATATAGGATTGGGGCGCTTTTATAGGAACCCATCACATTC
>DBSW01000167.1:1876-2484 GCA_002306745.1 Dehalococcoidia bacterium UBA1332
GGACTTGATGTTGAATTTTACCCAGCGCCCTCGGATGCAACGGATTCAGTCAATATCTGGTTTCCTGAACTTGATCTTGCGATCAATAACATCCTTTGGCCCACTTTTTTTAATATTTTTGCGATTCGAGGCGAGGAATACCGAGATCCCCGAATATTGCTTGATGGACTGGAGGGGTTGATGGCCTTTGATGCAGAACACCAGATCTGTGCGCATGGACCTCCGATGTCTGGAAAAGAAAAAATCAGAAAATCGATACTTCGCTATCGTGATTCGATTCAGTTTGTATGGGATCAGACGGTAAGAGCTGCAAATCAAGGTCTTAGTCTAGATGAGGCGATTAATCGAATTAAGTTGCCTGAGATTCATGAAGAAGATTTCCGCACTCAGCAATTGTATGGGGTCGTTGAACACCATGTTAGACAGGTCTACACGGGATTATTCGGTTGGTTTGATGAGGATTCCAGCAAGTTGTTCCCAACTCCTCAGCCGGAACGAGCAAACAAGATGATAAAAGCGTTCGGTGGTCGCGAAGCTGCGAGGAGCATGTTTGATCAAGCGATGCGTGAAGAAGACTTTCGTTGGGCTTTAGAGATAGGCACCTATCT
>DBSW01000167.1:2909-3859 GCA_002306745.1 Dehalococcoidia bacterium UBA1332
ATCAGAAATTGGTGTTTGACTAGAGCGTTAGAGCTCGAAGGGAAGATCGATTTATCTCGTTTCCGTAAACATCGCTTTCGTGAACAAGAAATCCTGTCTGGCGACTCTGCACGATGGGTTCCCATCCTAAGGGTGCTGCTTGATCCGAAGAGATTAGGTGAGCAAGTCGGCAGTATCGGTTTTTACTTTGATGATGGTTCATCTGCTGGGCTGACTATTCGTAGTCAAGTTGCCGTGAGCGTTGCGCCTGAGGAATGTGAAATAAGATTGAATTTGACTAAATCCACCTGGGCAAAACTTCTTGGGGCGAAAGTGTTTCTAAGTGATGTGCTTCAGGAGGTGAATGATTTGACAGAAAAAGAACGCGAGAAAGTCATTAGCTTGTTGTCGTCATTCGATTTAGTAAGTTTGCAGAGTTAGCCAAAGAGTCAGATATGGATGAAATTCCCAAAGGTTCAGAACCATTCGAGGGTGATATCAAGCGCCTTTTCGAGGATTCCTCTGGAGTTCGAATGCGGCTTCCTGGTCAAGCATCAGGTAAACCTAATGTGCTATTGGTCATGCTTGATGACGTGGGATTTGGGAGTTGCGAAACTTTTGGGGGCGTTATCCCGAGTCCTGGCGTAGATCGAATTGCTTCGGATGGTCTAGTCTTCAATCAATTCCACACTACTGCTCTGTGTTCACCCACTAGAGCTTCACTGTTAACAGGCAGAAACCATCACAGTGTTCATATGGGAGGTATTACTGAAATTGCCAACAGCTTCCCGGCCTACGATAGCGCAATACCAAGAGAGAGTGCGACGATGGCTGAAATCCTGAAACTCAACGGATATTCAACTGGTTGTTTTGGAAAATGGCATTTAACACCGAGCTGGGAGCAAAGTCCGGCGGGTCCTTTTGACCGTTGGCCGACGGGTCTTGGATTTGAACGTTTCTATGGGATTCTC
>DBSW01000150.1 GCA_002306745.1 Dehalococcoidia bacterium UBA1332
CAAGGGGACAAGATGGCGCTTTTAGGACGAGCATCTATAACATCAGAAATGAATCCCCATTCAATGTGAGGCTGTGCAAAGCCTATTGGAACGTCACCCCTTTTCTCCTTAGCTAAACGAAGGGTCTCAAGCCTTCTATCCTGTGATCTAGCAGTTTCCTCAATCGAACCAGGTCTAAGTATGAACATCAAACTTTCTGCAGGAAGATAATCAAAAACCGTCCCTAAATTAAAAAAACCAGAATAGAAAGATATTTCATCAAGCACTTCGCCTGCTAGCGCACGACTAAGTTCGTAAGGGATCCGCCTTTGAGCTTCTTCTGAAGTCCCAATTAAATCCATCTGTCCTAGTCGCTTTTGTACTAGTTCTTGATCGGCTAAACGCGGAAGTGTTTCATGCGCCGGAGTAACAGTCACAGATCTTATGGTTTTTGCTGAACGCTGAGTACCGGGATCAAAGTATCTGACACTTTCTATTTCATCATCAAAAAGCTCTATGCGTACGGGCTGTTCCATAGAAACGGGATAAATATCTAAAATCCCACCTCGCCTTGAAAAAGTTCCTGGTATTTCAACAGTTGGGTTATGAACGTAACCCATCTCAATCCAGCGATTAATCAAATAATCAAGGTTAATTGTTCTTTTAACGCCTAAGACGTGGGTGGAAGAATCAAATACAGAACGTTCAATGGTTGCCTGTGAAGCCGCGTTTACAGAGCAAACTATAAGAGGCTGGCGCACGCCTTTAACCTCACCCCGCATCGCAGCGAGAGCTCTCAAACGATTATGACTAGCTCCACGGTCAGGGATGTAGCGTTCAAACGGAATATCTTCAGATTCGGAAAAAAGGAAAACTGGTGCATCATCTCCCAGCCAAGTGAACAAACGATCGTGAAGCTTACGAGCCGACTCAGGATTTGGGGTTAATACAAAGACAGGCGCGTCAAAGTGACTCCAGACTGTTGCCACAGTACATTCAGTGGCGGATTCTGGTGCTATCACGGACGCTTTTGCTCGAGGAGAGCGAAGCTTATTTAGAAGAACCGCAAACTGCTCGGTTTGGCCGACCAGTGGGAGCAACCCCGATAGGCTCATCAGATTTACGAAACCCCGTTTTCTGGGCTATGCGCAGGACCAATAATCAAGTTCATACCACACCGTACCAACGCATTTTATTGGCCATCGAATAAAAATCCGCTAGCCTCGGTGTAATTCCATGCTAGCACTCGGAGGTAAATACGATACAAAATAAACACTAGAATTTCCGACAGTGTTGCAAAGCTTGTTATATAAACAGCCAAAATCATAAAAATGATATTCAAGCGACCCAATCGAATAGTTATAAAACTTGGCACCAATCTTCTGACCAATGGTGGAGATTCACTCGATATCGAAATGATTACCAGCATCTCCAATCAGATAGCGCATATCAAAAAATCGGGGATCGAAGTACTAATTGTCAGTTCAGGTGCTGTTGCAGCCGGACGAGATTCTTTATCCCGTGCTCCCGAAAAAGACAAATTACAGCGAGGTACCGTCGCGTATCGGCAGGCCCTAGCAGCGTTGGGTCAACCTCAGTTAATGATGACTTTTGAGAACATTTTTTCAGCGCACGGCATAGCAATCGCACAAGCACTAATTTCAAGAGGAGATCTTCAAAGTCGATCGAGATATCTAAACGTACGAAACACTCTTGAAGCCCTATTATCTATTGGTGCAATACCGATTCTGAATGAAAACGATGTAGTCGCAATAGAAGAGTTAGCAGGACTTATATACGGCGACAACGACCGACTTTCAGCGATGGTTGCTAACACCGTCGATGCCGACCTTCTCATATTACTTGGAGATATGGATGGACTTCACAAAACCGATCCACATATAGATCCTAAGTCGGAACTAATTTCAATCGTGGAAGAAATCGATGATTCAATCGAGGCGGCCGCTTTAGGTCCATACGACCAGCGAGGTAGTGGAGGAATGGCAAGTAAACTCGATGCAGCTCGAATTGCAATGGATTCAGGCATTCCAATGGTAATTGGCTCTGGTAGAGTCGAAAATATCATCTTGACGATCTGCAACGGTAAGCAAACCGGCACTCGATTCATTTCCAGCGTATCAAGACGAGAGAGTCGAAAACGGTGGATCCTAACAGGAAGGTCTGAACACC
This sequence comes from Dehalococcoidia bacterium UBA1332, assembly GCA_002306745.1. Taxonomy (GTDB): domain Bacteria; phylum Chloroflexota; class Dehalococcoidia; order Lucifugimonadales; family Lucifugimonadaceae; genus Lucifugimonas. Next base: position 2,170 of record DBSW01000150.1, read on the forward strand.
GTGGGAGCGTAGCCGTAGATGAAGGAGCCTCTGAAGCTTTGCAACGAAATGGCAATAGCCTATTACCCATAGGTATCGTCTCGGTAACCGGTTCATTCGAACGGGGCGATATCATTGAAGTGACAGAAATCGACGGCAAAACGATCGGTTGGGGATTGGCAGCCTACTCGTCTTATGAAGTCGAACGAATAAAAGGCTCAAAATCTAGCGAGTTACCAAAACTGGTTGGGCACTATTACGGTGCTGAAGTTATACACCGTAACAACTTGGCACTTCCATAAAGATATTTCGGTCGATAATAGTGTTTCAAAGATAATGGATCGGTCAGAAGTACATGAGTACAAATACCAAGTCAGTAGAAGAGCAGGCACAGGCAGCGAATAAGGCTGGCATAAAACTAGCTTCGGCATCAAGCGATTTAAAAAATTACGCTCTTTTGGCAATCGCCAATGCAATTGAAGATAACCAGCAACGTATTCTGCAAGCCAACGCACGAGATCTCGAAGCAGCTACGACAGCAAACATGGATTTCCACCTAGTTGATCGTATGACCCTAAATGATGCACGGATAAAAGCTATGGCAACGGCTGCGCGCGAGATAGCAAAACTCCCAGACCCCATCGGTGAGATTCTTGAAGAAAGAGTGCTCCCGAACGAACTGCATATTCAACGGATACGAGTGCCGCTAGGAGTGATAGGTGTTATTTATGAAAGCAGACCCAATGTAACTATAGATATAGCAACACTTTGTCTAAAATCAGGCAATGGAGTAATTTTACGCGGCGGCAAAGAATGCATAATCACAAATACCTTGCTCGCAGAAATCGTCAAGGATGCAATTGAAAGCACAGGTATTTCCAGAGATGTAGTGCAGTTCATTGAGACCACAGATCGCTCTATAGTAAGTAAATTGCTAGACATGGACGATTTCATTGACCTAATGATCCCGCGTGGTGGTGGTGAATTGGTCAAATTCATTGGCCAAAACGCAAAAATGCCCGCCATAACCGGCGGCGTTGGCGTCTGCCACACCTACGTAGACGCCGAAGCAGACATTGACATGGCTGTAAAGATAGTTGTTAACGCAAAGACACAACGGCCTACTGTATGCAATGCGATGGACACTGTTCTCATCCACCAAAATGTTGCGCGAGAATACCTGCCAAAGTTAGCTACAGCTCTTAGCATACGTGATGTTGAACTCCGAGCCGATAGCCGCGCTATAAGCATGTTAGATGCCGTTACGGAGGAAGCCAGAATAGTGCCAGCCCAAGCCGGTGATTTCGGAAGGGAATTCCTTGGTCTTATAGCGTCGGTAAAAATCGTTGACTCAATAGAGGAAGCGATGAACCATATAGCTGAATACGGATCTAGGCATTCAGAAGCAATTGTTTCTGATAACAAAGAGACAATAGAGCAATTTCTCGGTGAAGTCGATTCAGCTGCTGTTTTTGCAAACACCTCAACCTACTTCAACGATGGGGCGCAATTTGGCTTAGGAGCTGAAGTTGCAGTTTCAACAAACAAACTGCACGCACGTGGACCTATGGGCCTTAAAGAAATCACCACTTACAAGTGGAAAGTCCGAGGCAACGGGCAAGTGAGAACGTAAAAGTAACGCAAAATTTTTACTTTTATCAACAGGCCAAAAAAAACCTCAGCGGCGAAATAAAAGGACCATCAAGAATATTTAGCCCTTATAAAGACCTAATGCGAATCGAATACATCCAGTAAACCCTGTATATATCCGTTTGCATAGGCTCTTCCCTGATGCCCCCACTCGGTATCACCAGTCGTAATAGGCACATGATCGTTAACCAACACACCATCAAAACCCACTTCCATGTAGGTTTTAAGCGCTCGAATCATATCGACATGGCCAGTGTTGATGAACTCTTCTTTAAATGGTTCCCCCGCATTAGAAACATTCCTAAAATGAACATAGAGAATCTTATTTCGCTCGCCAAAGTAACGAATCATATTGAATATACCTTCTCCGTCAGCATCCTCCATTTCAGAAAATGTACCCTGGCAAAATTCAATTGCATTAGATGGTGAATCAATGATTTCAATTAACCGTTTATATGCGTCAAAGCTATTTAACAACCTTGGCACACCACCTACTGAATAAACCGGTGGGTCTGCGGGATGAATTCCTAATCGGATGCCCTCTTCCTCTGCAACCGGTGTAATTATTTTTATCCAATACTCAAGGTTGTCCCACATCTCATCCTCTGAATATATCCTGCCGTGCGTCAGTGGCTCTTCTACGTGCTGGGAATGATCGTAAGCCGTAACCTTGGTTCCTGCCCGGTGGTTGGAGTTAACCGAATTTCTCCATACACCGGATGGCATCCAGTTATATCCAAAGATCGGGATATCGGCGCGAGCAATATTCCGAATCGTATAAATCATGTTCTCTATTTGTTCATCTCTATTAGATGCACCAAACATTATGTTGTCGTAAAAAGCACTAGGAACATTCTCCAACGCCTCAAGGTGCAAACCAAAAGACTCGACTTTTTTACGTAGAGCTATAAGATCATTTAGCTCCCAGCGCTTCGCACCAGGAACAATCGTGTATTTCTCATGTGAAGCCTTCCCGGTATATGACTGAAGTACAACATCGGTTGCGCCATATTGTGCGGCAAACATAAGTAAATCGTCGAGGGAGTGATCTCCTAAACCATTTATGAAATTGAACCCTAATCGCATAGGTCTGTACACTTAGTTCCTGTTGCCACATCTCGAATAGAACGCCCAAATAGACTAAAAATAAACCTCCAAATAAAGAAGTTATATGTAATTCTGAAACAGTTGCCCCCAATCAGTCTTCAATGCTTCTTGAACTCGCTTACGCCCTATCATAGGAAGCCAGAACTTATTGTGATAGAGGTTAGATGCCCAATAAGCCCAAGGTGCTATAGATGACCGAAGTAACGCGCTTTCCAGAGGCTTCAAAGGACCGTGATAAATCATCTTCTGGCCACGTGACGCTAATGTGCTTTCGTTACCGGCAAAATTCCAATTCACATTAGTGATATCGTCACCCACCACCTCGATTTCAGACGGTTTACCAACCCCAAGTCCCATTTCATGGGCGATGCGAATCATGGGTATAGACATAGGGTCGAGACCCATCATCTTTGCTGCAACGGCGTCAATAGAAACTTGATCTGCAGAAGCTAAAATCACATTCTTATTGTGAATTCTCATTGCCCTAGGACCAGGTCCATCACCAGCAAAAGTGCCATCCATAACCGCAAACAAACCTGAGTGAATCTCTTTCTGTATCTGTAATAGGTCAACTAGAGTTTCGTGGATCACTGAATGAGTCCAATGACGATATCTATGTAGCAAGCCACCGAAAGCGTTCTTGAGTGCACCCGTCATTGTCGTGAACACGTGAGTCTTCACTGTCGGAAGTTGAACGATATTCGTGCCAGGAAAGACTTCAGGAATGTACAGACCATCTTTGTACACGTCGTTAAGTACGAGCATTTTGGCGGTCGGCCTATATGGAACCCATTTGACTGGTGGAACATCGAGAGTTATATGATCCAATCCTAATCGGTCTTCAACAATCTTGTGTTTGTTGTTCTCACGTCCTTCAACAGGGTCTACCACAACAGTACCGTTGTGAGCGGCTATGATATTTTTGAAGCCATCAGCCATCAACTTCTGAGCCACTCCATCGATCTGCCACGGAGCTGACGAGCATGCCGGGTAATAGTGTTGCCAAGAAATATTTACTTTCAAAAAGGTATCTATACCGGGACTGAGTGCAGTCTCATATTCAGCGAGGTCCAACAACCGGGCGTAATCCTGAATTACAGTTTCAGGTTTGGTATAGATCACGGCGACTTTGCCCAGTTTAGGTTCAGCGTGAGGAATGTCAGGCTGAGTCATCACTCGGCCATCATCTCTGATCATTGAAACCATATGAATTATTTACCCTGTATCCTGCTCTTAAGCCATTCACCAAGAGTTTCGAAAAATAAAAATTTTGACGTAAAACCGTATACCGACGTAGCGACGCATTAAACTCGCCAAACTCGAAAGTATATTGACAGTGTATCTTTGGTGCTACAAGAGATACCACAAACGACAGGCATCAAATTTCAAAAACTAAACCATGTTGATAATCGACACATGCACACATATTCTTCCAGAATACTTCGCTGATGAACGGAATGCCCTATCAAGTCAGGACGCTACCTTCAAAACCCTTTTTACAGATCCAAACGCACACTTTGCTACATCAGATGATCTAATCGCATCTATGGATGCCTCCAATATTGATATCTCTGTGTGCGCAGGCTTCGGATGGACCGATCAAGAAGTAGCTTTTGAAGCCAACAACTACAACATAACAGCCGCAAGATCGCATCCGAATCGTTTAATCGCTTTCTGTAGCGTCAATCCTCTATGGGGTGATTATGCCATCAAAGAAGTTGAAAGGTGCTACGAAGCAGGTGCCCGCGGAATCGGAGAATTACATCCTAATACGCAGGGCATACTCGATGCAGACATGGCAACTCTAGCTCCATTATTCGACACAGCAAAACAACTGGATATGCCTATTTTGATGCATGCTTCCGAACCCATCGGGCACACTTATCCAGGCAAAGGAACCGTGACGCCAGACCTTTTGATGGCACTGATTAATGCGTTCCCGAATAATAAATTCATTTTCAGTCACTTCGGGGGAGGGCTACCGTTCTATGGTCTTATGCCTGAAATAAGATCAGCTCTGAAAAACGTCTGTTTTGATTCAGCAGCGTTCCCTTATCTATACCGACCGGAAGTTTTCGAAGTCTCCGCTAAAGCGGCAGGTAAAGAGAAGATCCTGTTCGCCAGCGACTATCCGCTTATTTCGCAGAAAAAAGCTCTGGAACTAATGAGCCAATCTGGACTCACGGAACAAGAATCCGATCAGATCAAGGGATTAAACGCTTCCAAGTTCCTAAAAATCTCAAGATAAGGCGTTAAATTAAACAATCTCAGACATCGAAGTACAAATTATCGGAGATTGCAGAGTTACATATTCAAATATTTGCATATGGTATGCCTTCAGAGTTATATTTGAATACGAAATGAACGAATCACTTCAAAAAACAATCATGAGCTCACATAATCCATACTGTTGTCTGTGTACCTGTACGTCTGCAGGGGCTTATGATTCTGCGTGTTGTACTTGTTGATCAGACCAAGTAAAAAACCAATGCAATTCAAAGCCCCTGCGATAACGACAGGGGTTTTTTATTACTCAAATATCCGCACTTAACCACACTCACTGACCTGCTAAATAATCATGATCAACATAATCAAATCTACTATCTCTAGAATTCGTAAGGCGCTGGACGCCGCACAAGGGCTGGGTATCGAAGCAGACCAGATACACAGCACGCACAAAACACATTAAACTCTGACTTAAGTTATACGTCATAGGGTTCATCATTATGTAAATCTCGTTAAGATAGTTCCCGTGATTCCAACACCTACTGAACTAGACACCCTAAGAGAAGCCGGTCGAATCGCTTCCAAAGCCCGAACCTGGGCAGTGGAAACTATCAAGCCTGGATACTTACTAAGAGACCTTCAGGAAGGTATGGAAGCGATCATTAGAGAATCAAAAGCTCTTCCACCGTTTCCATCTCAGACTAGTCGAAACACAATTGCAGCACACTACTGTTCATCCCCGTCCGACAACACAACGTTCGAAGAAAACGATCTCGTCAAAATCGACGTGGGCGCGCACATTGACGGCCTAATTGTAGACTGCGGTGTTTCAGTAGATCTTTCTAAAGATCATAGGTGGAAAGGGATAATCAAAGCGGCGTCTGATGCTTTGGATGAAGCTATATCCATGTGTACTCCAAATATCGACGTTGAAGACATTGGAGAACGCGTCAGTAACGTAATTACTAACGCTGGCTACAATCCAATTTTAAACTTAACCGGCCACGGGCTTGGTAAATATACCCTTCACGACGCTCCGCAAATTCCAAACGCCCGAATAGGCCTAAAGGGTACACTCGAGGTCGGGTCAATATTCGCCATCGAACCATTTGCCACTTCAGGGCGCGGTTATATCAAAGATGAAGGCAAGCCCGAAGTGTTCATGCTTGAAAAATCACCAAAGCCGTCCAATAAAATAGATCCAGATGTACTAAATGCAATCGAGTCATGGCACGGCCTTCCAATTGCGCGCCGTTACTTTATGACCTTACCCCGAAAGCCTTTCGAACGCACAATGAAAGAGCTTGTAAAACAAGGCGCTATGCGCGAATATCCGCCCCTTGTAGAGATAACTGAGCACCCTGTAGGTTGGAAAGAACACTCCATCTGGCTAGGACCTAATGGCGCCGAAATATTAACTACTTAATGCTAAGAATAAGTTGACCACCTCAAAAATTACGGGTCTTGTACCCATCCTGCAAACTCCCTTCGACAGGAAAGGGCGAATCGATACGGAAGCACTCCGAGAACTAGTCAACTACAACATTGACTCAGGTGTTGACGGATTAGGTATCGCTCTTGCCAGCGAAGTTCCATTCCTTACCGAAACGGAACGTAACGAACTACTAAGAATAGTTGTTGACGAAACCAACGGTCGAGTACCAGTGGTAATGAACACAGGTGCAAACGGTAATGAACTTGCAGTTCACTACAGTCGTAAGGCAGCGGAACTAGGCGCGAACGCAGTGATGCTGACTCCTCCAGAGTCGAAACTTACCAGCAGAAACGCTTCAGCCATAAAACAATATTTCCAAGATGTCGCATTAACTGTGAAAACCTCGATAGTGATTCAAGATGTTGAATTTGCACAGATACCTCCCCAAATGGTTGCAGACCTAGCTGGCCATTACCCAGCAATCGTTGCATGCAAGATGGAAACGCCACCAACTGCAAATAGAATTGCCGAAACTGTTAAGGCAGTTGATGGAGATATTGAAGTGTTAGGCGGCGGCGGAGCTACTTATCTAATAGAAGAACTAGCCAGAGGGAGCAAAGGTACAATGCCATTCAGTTCTACACCAATGGAATTTGCACAAGTCTTAGCACTACACAAAAAAGGCGAAGTTGATCTCGCACGGAAAATTTTCAAAGAGCGCATCTCACCGTTATGCCATTTAGTAAGCCAGTCACCAACAATTGCCATTGAGTTCCATAAACAAATTCTTAAGAAAAGGGGACTTATTCCTTCATCTAACGTAAGACAACCAGCGGCATTGATTGACACACATACTCAACGCGATATAGATGAACTTCTTGAGAAACTTATCGTCTAAGTCATCTCCATTTACGTAAGATTATTGACTAAAGTCAAACTCTAACCCAACGCCCTGTGCAACAGCGTGCTCGTATACAAGCGAAGCACAAGCGATATCTTGAACTGCTAACCCAACGCTTTTGAATAGGGTTATCTCATCATCATTCTCACGCCCGGGGATCTTTTGATTAATTACCTCACCGATCGACCCGTATATATCGTTTGGTGAGAATACACCTTCCTCAATTGGAATCTGTATATCTCCCGCTTCGTTCAAACATGCCTGTATCTGATCACAAATCACTTTTGATTTTGTAATGGTTCCTGAATCTAGTTCGCGTACACCTACCGCATGTGAACCGATCGCATTAATATGCGTTCCTGGCTTCCACCAACCATCTTCAACAATCGGCTCAGTGGCACTTGTTATCAGTGTCACAACATCCGATTCCCTGACTAACCCCTCTGCACTATCGGCTACCTGAACATTTAAGCCAGTTATTTGGGTAAATTCCTCTGCAAAAGCCGCCTTGGTGCTATCGCCATTACGAGAATAAACGAGAATAGTTTCTAAATTTGTAACCTCTGCAATGGCAAGAACCTGACTTCTTGCCATTACTCCAGTACCTAAAACTCCTGCTACTTTTGAATCCTTACGCGCAAGGTGGCGAGTAGCTACGCCACTACTAGCACCTGTTCGTATGCCCGTAAGTAGGCCTCCGTCCATTGCAGCAACGACTACACCGGTCTTATTGTCTTGCACTAGAATTGTTCCAACTGTGGTTGGTATTCCGAACTTAGAAGGATTCTCCTTGTACACGGTCACAGCCTTAACACCAAGTGCACCGCCAGACTTGAGATAAGCTGGCATATAAGCAATCCAACCACCAACTTCGGCATCAGTCATTACAGTACGATCTGGCATCTCAGCAGTTCCTGTAGATAACTCACCAAACGCTGCTTCGACAACGTCAATCGCCTTGGACATCGGAAGAAGTTTTTGTACGTCTGAACGGTTCAACAGTAATGCCAAAAAATACTCCATATTTTTAAATAAACAGAGATGAAATTAATAAATCCACACCGATATTAGTTTCAGTGAAAATTATAGCCCGCAATTACAGTCAGATAATCTCAATATCATCCTATAGTTCTCACCAGACTATAAAAAAACAAGTCCTAAAAATGCGAGTTGACCTGTATCGTTATAACCTATGACACCGGTAGCGGGGCGATTTTTCTAGTGCAACAAATAGTAACCACAACACCGACACTAGGCTTAGTGTTTAAAACACCAATTATTCATTAGAGTCGACTCGGTCGAATAAAGATATCTTTTTAGTGAATAACAAAGGTTATTGCAACAAAATAAAGAGTCTATAAACCACATAGTTCGTATGCAGTTATGAAAAATGAGAAAACTCCCATAAACGAAGTGATGGTTGAGACCCAAAGACTATTTATAGTTATAGAAATCTCACGACAACGAAAACGCGAATTTCATGCACTAGCTAACAGTTTCCGACCGCGTGAACGTGAGCGAGTCAGATGGATCGACGAAGAAGCGATGCATCTGACGCTCAAATTCCTTGGCGATGTACAAATAGACCATATCGAGAGAATTAAGATAGCCCTTAATGAAGCTGCAAATTCGACTGGAAAATTTTCAATTAAGATCGGTCGTAGCGGATGCTTCCCTTCATTCCGCAATCCTCGGATATTATGGGTAGGGTTCTTTGGTGAATCGCGTAGGTTAGAACAGCTTCAAGGACGCATCGAGGGGCGCATGATAGCCCTCGGCTATAGCGAAGAAGAACGCGAATTCAAGGCGCATATCACGGTCGGACGTACACGCGCTGGAATTCGAGGTCGCTTCGCTGAAGACGTGGGGATTTCATGGCAACATGCCCCACTGAAAAGTACCGGACAAACCATTCCGGTGAATTCCATCGCTTTGTACCGTAGCGTAGTAGACGGCAAAGGGAACACCAAATACCAACAGTTAGCTAACTATGAACTGGTTTAATCTTGCCAATATCAACTACTGCATGATAATCAGTTAGCTTCTATACTTAATCTGAAAAAAGTTACGATGGAGACGCGATCGAATTCGATAGCCTCTTAAAGCGAACCCGGGACGGTGGAAGCGGGTAAGGGGTAGGTAGAGATCATCACTCCTGAACTGTTCAATGAAAGCCACACTGAGAAAAGGCAAATAATCTGAACCGTCTCGCCGAACGTTATACCGGCTCAACTGAGTGTTTCAATTCAGCCAGTCTGAATTGAAAAATCAGGGTGGTACCGCGGTATAGTTTTATATTTCAAAACGCCCGTCCCTGACCCATTGGGGCGGGTATTTTTGTGCTCCGTTCTGTAACGATACAAAAGAAGCTTTCGCAAAAAAGGTGAAATCTAAGGACTGAAATAACGTGGCGAACCACTTCGATTCGGTAGAACCAAAAGTCGACTTCATTGCCAAAGAGGAAGAAATCCTACAATGGTGGGAAGACAACAACATCCCTGCTCGTTACAGAGCATTAAATAACGATAAGAAGAAAACATTCTCGTTCATCGACGGACCTATCACTGCAAACAACGCAATGGGCGTGCATCACGCATGGGGACGAACATACAAAGACCTATTCCTACGCTTCCGCAATATGCAGGGCTACCGCCAGCGTTTCCAGAATGGATTTGACGGACAAGGGTTATGGATTGAAGTAGAAGTCGAAAAAGAAAAGGGATTCAAGTCAAAACGGGACATTGAAGAATTCGGCGTTGCCAAGTTTGTTGATGAATGCAGAAAACGAGTCGACCGTTTCGCTGATCGAATCACATCACAGTCAAAGCGACTTGGCTACTTCATGGACTGGGACAATTCTTATCACACAAAGTCAGACGAAAATAATTACACCATCTGGCATTTCCTCAAAACCTGTGCCCAAAAAGGCTGGATTTATAAAGGCCGAGACGTAATGCCATGGTGCCCACGCTGCGGAACAGGTCTATCTCAGCACGAAATCGTCACAGAAGGCTATCAAGAAATCACTCACGAAAGTCCCTATGTGAAGTTCCCTTTGATAGACGCTGGTCACGAAGGAGAACATTTACTAGTTTGGACCACTACGCCGTGGACATTAGCCGCAAATGTAGCTGCAGCCGTGAACCCAGACTATACGTACGTAAAGGTTGAAGATCAGGGCTCGATATTGTATTTGAGCAAGTCGTTAGTGGAAACGCTGAAAAATGATCATGTACTAACCAAGGATGCAAAAATTATCAGCGAGGTACTTGGCTCTAACCTTGTTGGTCTCCGATATCGTGGTCCATTCGATGAATTACCTGCTCAATCTGAAACAAAAAATCAACACGTAGTATTGCCTTGGGATGAAGTAGGTGAAGACGAAGGTACCGGAATCGTCCACAACGCTCCAGGAGCTGGTGCAGAAGACTTCAAGCTCGGAAATGAGCACGGTCTCACCCCAATTGCACCTCTAGATCAAAACGGTGTATACCGAGAAGGCTTTGGGGAGTTCACAGGTAAATCAGCATCCGATGTAAAAGACATGGTGTTTGAATCACTCCGCGAAAAGGACCTTTTGGTAAGGGTAAACAAATACACGCATCGCTATCCAGTATGCTGGCGGTGTTCGACAGAACTGGTATTCCGGCTTGTAGATGAATGGTTTATCAGTATGGACGAAATCAGGCCAAAGATGCAAGAAGCCACGAATGAAATGAACTGGTACCCCGAGTTCGGTAAAGCCAGAGAACTAGATTGGCTAAAAAACATGCAAGATTGGATGATCTCAAAGAAACGTTACTATGGTTTGGCACTTCCAATCTACGCCTGTCATTGTGGAAATTTCGACGTGATCGGCTCAAAAGAAGAGTTGAAAACACGCGCTGTAGAAGGCTGGAAGGATTTTGATGAAAGTGGAGCATCACCGCATCGACCTTGGATAGATAGCGTAAAGATCGAATGCTCAAATTGTGGTGAAAAAATCAACAGAATCGAGGATGTAGGAAATGCCTGGTTAGATGCAGGTATCGTTCCATTCTCAACTCTTGGATACAAGTCTAATCCTGATTTCTGGAAAGAATGGTTCCCTGCTGACTGGATATCAGAGAGCTTCCCTGGGCAGTTCAGAAACTGGTTCTACTCACTAATAGTAATGGCTGCTGTGCTTGAAAATTCTATGCCCGCAAAAAATGTTTTCTCATACGCACTAATGAGAGACGAAAACGGCGAAGAAATGCACAAATCAAAGGGCAATGCAATCTGGTTTGAAGACGCAGCCAGCAAAATGGGAGTGGATGTTATGCGGTGGACTTACAGCCGCCACAATCCAGCTTCAAACCTCAACTTTGGTTACAAAACCGGTGATGAGATTCGACGTCAATTCTTAATTCCTATGTGGAACATTTACTCATTCTTCACGACCTATGCCAATTTGGACAAGTGGACCCCTGAGAATTGCGCAATTCCTTCGCATTTTGGTTTTGATAGCTATGGAAATAAAAAATACGAAGAACTTTCAGGGTTACCAGATGAACAAGGATTCGCTGAGCTTGACCAATGGATATTATCTGAGCTTAATCAGCTAATTGCCAAAATTACCAACAACCTTGAAAAATGGCAACTGCCCTACGCTACAGGAGCGATAGAACAATTTGTTGACGATCTTTCTAACTGGTACGTGAGAAGGTCAAGACGTAGATTTTGGAAAACTGAGGGAGACAAAGATAAAAACGCAGCGTACTCGACTCTTTATTCATGCCTTACGACACTATCCCGCCTGATAGCACCATTTACACCATTTGTCGCAGAAGTTATGTATAAAAACCTTGTAGCCGACAGAATCGAAGATGCTCCTGATTCAGTTCACCTAACGTCCTGGCCTAAGGCAAATAATTCACTCATAGATGAAGATGTCATGAATCAAACCCGTCTTGCTATTCGGCTAGCATCACTAGGGAGATCAGCTCGTGCCCAATCCCGTCTAAAAGTGCGTCAGCCTCTTGGTGAATTTATCGCTGAAGTTCGACATGATTGGGAACATTTCGCTCTTGTCAAGATTGAAAATGTTCTTAAAGAAGAATTGAACGTTAAGGCAGTACGAAATGCTTCTAACATGGGCGGTCTACTTAGATATGAGATAAAGCCCAATCTAAGAATTTTAGGTCCGAAATATGGCAAACAGATTGGTGATATCCGTGACACTATAGCCGCGTCAGACGCAAACGAAATCGTGCGAGCATCAGAAGCCGGAGAAACGATCAAATTGTCAGGCTTCGACCTACAGCCAGATGAAGTGATTATTGAACGCGTACCACTAAAAAATTACGCAATTGCAACAGATGGAGGATACACCGGAGCGGTTTTAACGGTCGTTTCAGATGAACTCAAAGCCGAAGGTACGGCAAGAGAACTAGTCAGATTAATTCAAAATCTTCGCAAGTCATCAGGCCTAGAAATTTCAGATCGAATTAATCTATGGATTTCTTGTTCAGTTAACATCAAAAAGTCGCTAGAGACCCACGTTAACTACATATCCGAAGAGACGCTTACCCAAAATCTTGATCTAGGTGCGGTCCTTAGCGAAGACGCACTAGGAATAGCTGCAATGAACAGTCTCACACTTGATGATGGCGACAAAATCAGCGTAGCTTTGGAAAAAGCGTAATCTGAGAATATTAGATGCTACATTTTTTGCTCTTAATGCATTTACTCAGGTGATCCTTGAAATACTACTAACTATCAGTATGCGTGGAGAAATCATCACCGGAATCTTGTGCGCCAGCAGGCAAAGGGTTAGGCATACCAGGTAATTCAGATGTCCCTCGAATACGTTCTAAACTTCTCGCCAAATACTGATTCCGCTTCTTTTGTTCGTTTTCAGAAATATAAAAAGCATAGCGAGACGTGAGCATTGCCCCCACAAGCAAAATAATTGCTGAGACATAAACGAAGATCATCAGAACGATAATGGCGCTAACACCGCCATAAACAGAAGTTGCGACACCGCTCATATTTCTCAGGTAAAAAACAAAGACCGCTTTTGAGATTTCAAAAGCGGCTGCACCAACTAGGGCAGTTGGCCAGACTTCTTTAAACTTAAGTTTTGTATTCGGAAGCCACCAGTACAAGGTAAGAAAAACAACAAAACTCAAAAACAACGGTACAAATACAGCTACTCGCTGCCACAACAAAGGGTCACTGATAGGTGCGTCAGGCAACCATATAGCAGATAAATCCTGAATAAAGCTTAAGATACCGGTGATAACAACAGATGCGAATAACAAAGTTGCTGCTCCAAACATCAAAGCAATATCCATTAACCGTTCTGTGATAAAAGGACGCGTTTTATCAATGCCCCAAATCACATTTATGCTTTTTCGTATTGCGCTGAAAACCTGCTGAGATACCCAAAAAAGACCAATTACAGCAACAACACTACCGGCTGTACGACCTGCAGAAATGCCATCAAAAAAATCGGCTAGAAAATCGTCGTCTAATTCAGCAAGCACTGGAATTTGCTCTCTCAAGCCAGCAATTAGTTTTTGCTCGAAATCTGTAATACCGAGTGCAAATGAGAAAACGGCAATCAGAGCAAGCGTAAGAGGAAATAAAGAAAAGAAAGCGTAGTAAGCGATAGCCGCTGACATATAGGGACCATTTTTTGCCAAAAACTCATTGAAGTTGCTAGCGATAAACTTAATTACTGATAAGGAAATATTGAGCATTAGAACGGCTATTGTGCCAAGACCGTACAAAATTGCGCAATCGAAACGTGATACGAAATTCTGCGATCAATAAACATGCTTACAGTCGACTTTGATAAATTAATCTAATAATCGCAATAAAGTAAGCAAAGCTATATACAAGCTACGAGTTGTCTAGATCTCCTGCACGAAATGCTGTGATGTAGTTCATAGCAAAGTCATCATTCCCTTTAAGTAAATCCATCGCAATCTGCACTGGAACTGATTCAAGATCAATAGTAAGAGATCGTTTAGCAGAAGTAGTAATTGGATCAATAATTCCCGAGTCGACACCAGCTTGAATAGCTAAATACAGGAATACATCATTGATTAGTCGACGTTTAGGAATACCAAAAGAAACGTTACTGATTCCACCGGCAATGTGTATCTCATGACCGAATTCCGACCTAATTCCCTCTATGGTCGTCAATGCATGGTTGCCATAATTAGAATCCACTGCGATAGGGAAGTAAAGTGGATCAACAAACAAATCATCCTTAGCGATCCCTTTACCTAGTGCCATTTCAACAATGCGCCCTATGTTCTCTAGTCGCTCATTAGCATCATTGGGCATGCCAGCTTCATTTGAGGCCATCACGATCGCTCTCGCATCATACTTAATTGCCATATCTATCGCCTCAGGACGTTCTAGGGCGATCGAGTTAAGCATTGGACGTCCTTGTAATCCCTCGTAAGCTGCCAAGCCAGCCTCGATAATTTCCGGATTAGAAGAATCAATACTTGGTGGGAGGGTGGAGACTGAGCCAACAAACTTGACCAGCCAACGCATCGTCTTTTTCTGCTCATCCAACCTGTATGAAGATTCATCTACGTTAAGATCAAGATAATTTGCACCTGCACTAGTCTGGCGGTCAATTTCATATTTGATATATGCCTTTCCAGCTTCGACTTGATTAGCCTCACCATAGGTTCCCATCCACATCGCAATTTGAAAATGCTTGAGATTCCCTTGTTTGTAGGGTTGGGTAGATTTGAAATGATCAGGAACATCTAAAAATCTACGATCGCCATCAATGGTGTACTTAACAGCTTCTCTACCATCTTCATAAACATGACCACGAATACCACCACGTTTTACAACTCGTGTTGCGTGGATGTTCTCGCCTATGACTGTAAATTGATCAGAATTACTTATTAATTTTGGCATTTTATTTATCTCAAGGCGAATTCAGGCTTATTTGATATAAACATAAATAATTAGATTGAATTCGAATTCATTCACCTGCATCAGCGTCATCTGAGCTTTGCCGACCATGATGATCACGCGAAAGAAAAGTATTCGACCAAGCTGACGTATTTTTCAAAGCACCGTCTCGGAACACTACTGGTCTTTCAAGCATCTTCTCCTCATCACCAAAAGGCTTAAGTCTTTCGTAAGCTCGTAACCATATGCATTGCTCGTCTAAGATTTCACATTTGCCCGCCTTTGTTCCACCACACGGACCGTTACGCTGATTTTTTACACACTGAGATTCAGGGCACAGATACGCTATATCTGGCAGAGAACAATCACCGCAATCACGGCATTGATAAACAGGTACTTTTGCCGCCTGTTCAAACACATGAGCAGCAGTTGCAAGCTTTTTGTTTTTATCAATCTTGCCGTAAACGGCACGACCAATTTTGAATCCGAGTGAATGTTTATCAAAAACTCTGTCGTGTACAAATTTGCCAAAACGATATTTGATAGGAACAGACAAACGAGATTTTGCACGAGCAGCTTTAGTTTTTGAGGAAACGTATGACGTGTTCAATACATCCGAACTCAAACCTGCATTTTCTCCGCGCTCATAGTAGTAAAACTCGTCTTGTTGCGAAAAGTTGATCTCGCTTGTAAAGCTTTTCCAGTCATTTTCGCCAAACGAATCAACTATTTCCATAATACGTTGGATACGCGCTAGCTGCGGTCTACCAGATATATATACTCCGCTGTATCCAATTCCTTTCAAGATAGCAATCTGCTTAGCTGCAAGCTCTGAGAAAAACAACCTACCGCGATCTTTCGATTTAGCCTGCTTATTTGCTATAGCTTTTAGCTCATCAGACACCCAAACGCCAGGTACTCCCCATTGGTTGAAAAAACGAGCGGCAGGAGCTGAAAGAATAAAAACCGAACCTAAAAGAGGAACATTGATATTATTCGAATTAACGTAGGTGTGAAGCTCAGATAATTTGTGAGAATCGTATCCAATTTGAGTGACTGCAAATCTAGCTCCTGAACGGACCTTCATCGCTA
>DBSW01000097.1 GCA_002306745.1 Dehalococcoidia bacterium UBA1332
ACTTCGCCGCATCCGCCGCACATAGAAAGTGCTGGCAACTTCATTGCGTTGTGAGCGTTACGGTTTCCCTTGCGAGCTCGAGTATGTTTTTTCTTAGGTAGTGGTGGCATATCTATGTTTAATGGGCCTTTACCCAGTCAATCTGCGGATTTTGCACCTTTTCTGATAAGTTCCGCAAGACCCGCCCAAGGCGTATCAAATAAATTTTTCGAGCATGAACATTCAATTATATTGCGATTAACCGTGCATGTGGGGCAAATTCCGAGGCAGTCCTCTTTGCAAAGTGGCGCTATTGGGAGTGTAGCCACAAAAGTTTGCCCGAGAGCTTCTGTTATATCTAGGTAATTCTGTGCATCTATTACAAGAGTTGAATCGAACTCTTCTACACTACTTTCGTAATTGGTAGCATCAACTAGATCTGAGTTGATTGGAGTGAATTCCTCTTCCATATGTATGGAGACTTCTATAGTCGCAGGTTGTAGGCATCTACTGCAGGATTCATTAGTCACTGCTTTGATTTTTGCATCTAGCAAAACTGTTTTGTCGGTTCTTGTGAGGTAAACATCACCATTAATTTCTTTTAGTGAATGTCCGTGAACTTCAATACTTTCACTTTTTATTTGGTGCTTCTGGTTGTCACCGATGTTTCCAGTAAGCAACTCTGCAACATTGTAGATCATCTAGTTCAAATGCTAGCACTATGGTTTACAGGGGATAGGGAGCGAGACATTATTATTGCCCAGATGATTTCTTAATGAATTTTTAATTACTCTAAATCAACTAGGTTTTCTACGATAAGCATTAGATGAAATGTGAGCAAGCGTTTACGTTCTTTTTCACGGTACGAAATCTTCATCCAAATAATTTAGAAATCTAAAACAATCATGTAACGGTGATTATTGAATGCTATGGCGAATATTGCGATTCAGAACCGTGATCAAAATGGTTATTGGCTTTTGCGAGGTGAGAGCAGAGTGATTACAGTTGGTGAGAATTTTATTTTGCAGAGGATGATGTTATTTGGAGTCACTATCTGGTTTGTTGTTGTTGTGTTGGGTTGTAGCGGCCAGTCTGAGACCGAGGACATTGCGTCAGAAAGTACCAATCAATATGGATTTGAGGTTTCAACTTTTTCGAGATCAGACTCGGTGTTTACCATTGACGATGTGAAATCTACCGGATGGAAATTTTCCAAGGAACTACCTCATGACCAACTGTCAGGCGTTTCAGCGGTATGGTTTGGATTCTTTCAGCAAAAAAACTTGGAAGTCTGGTCGTACGAGTCGCACTTATCGGCGTTAGAACTTGGAGTAGCTTCTGCAGAGGAAATCGTTGAGACAACCAGAGGTGTGAGTGGTGGGGCTGCCGGCCCTTATATGAAGCAGAGCACCCACTATGGTGCCTACGGGGTGATTGGAAATTTATTGATTCTCTGTGAGCAAGAGGTTTCAGTATGCAAAGAGTTTGCGGAAGCCTTGCCATAACGCCGTTAAGGGTTTAGCTCTGTATCTAAATTTATAGAAAAACAGTGTACTAAGGACTTAGTCTTTGTGAGATTTTTCGTTCAAGCTCTTCTGCCGTTCTAGAACTAACGTAATAGGTTCGCTCTTTTCCAGCCTCGTTTAGTTTTATTTCTACACCTGTATGTACAAGAGGTACTGACCATGCCCTATGACCATGTCGCGCATACCTTATTCCAGATCCACCGTACTTTAAATAAGAGTAAGGAGTCTCTTTTACCGATCTGATCTGATCGTACGTGAAGCGTTTCCGGAATCGACCGTATCCAAAGACCACGTAATTATCGTCGACCCAGATAATTAATTTACGGAACCAAGTAACTAGAATAGCTGTAGTAATTGTTGCTACGCTCATGCCTGTGGCGTACACCCATATCATCCAACCGCTTAAATCGTCGTCACCGAATAAGAAGGGTAAAAACAGCCCTGCAAGCATCGCAACTAATGCAACATATAAAATTAAGCGTATGACTCTCGGCATACTGATTTCTTCGTAGTAAATGTCTTCGTTACCTGAGTCGTTCATGATGATTCAAAGGTCTGGTCGTCATCATTTATTGTTCAGCAAAGCTCTTGAGATAACTAGTCGTTGGATTTCAGATGTTCCTTCATATATTTCTGTGACTCGTTGATCTCGGTAAATACGTTCTACCGTTGATGGCTTGAAGTATCCGACGCCCCCGTGAATTTGTAGAGACTTATTCACAATTTTGCCTGAAGCTTCGGACGCATACAATTTTGCCATAGCCGATTCCTTGCCATGCGCTAAACCTTCGTCGTATAGAGCCGCGGCGCGGTACGTTAGTAGTCGGGCAGCATCTAGTTCTACAGCCATATCGGCCATGGCAAATTGAAGTGCTTGGCGAGCAGAGATTACTTTGCCGAAAGTTTTTCGTTCTTTCGAGTATGAAATGGCCGCGTCTAATGCCCCTTTGGCCAGGCCGAGGCATTGTGCTGCGATCATGATCCGACTCGAATCTAGTATTTTGAGCGCAAGCTTATAACCTGAACCTTCATCGCCTAGTCGATTTTTTGTTGGTATACGACAGTTATCGAACACTAGTTCTGCGGTGGCACAGCCTTTCATTCCCATTTTGCCGTGCTGCGGGTTAATGGTGAATCCTGGAGTTCCTTTTTCAACCACTACAGCTGTAACGCCTTTATGGCCTGCGTCCTTATTGTGGTTTGTGAAGACTGAGAAGACGTCGCCTACTGCTCCATTTGTGCAAAACAGCTTAGATCCATTAATTACGTACTCATCCCCATCGCGTGTGAGCGATGTTTCAAGAGCAAGAGCGTCGCTTCCAGTGCCTGGTTCAGTGAGTGCGAATGCGGCTATTTTGTCTCCAGAAGACAAAGATGGTAACCAACGTTCGCGTTGTTCTTCGTTTCCACCCTGATAGATGGTTTGTGACCCTAAAGAGACGTGGGTTATTAGCACCGTGCTGGTAGATCCACACGCTGCCCCTATTTCTTCAATTGCAACCATAAAATCCCTGTATTCACCACCTGACCCACCGTATTTTTCAGGCAGAGTCATGCCAGTTAGTCCAAGTTCTGCGAGACCTTTGAACTGATCAAAGGGGAATTCTTCTTTTTCGTCTACTTGATCTGCAAATGGGGCAAGTTTTTCGCTTGCGAACTCTCGTACCGTGGCTGCCAACATGTTTTGTTGTTCGTTGTAAAACGGTTTCATCTGATCTTCATTTCCTTAGGGG
>DBSW01000145.1 GCA_002306745.1 Dehalococcoidia bacterium UBA1332
CGAGTCTGGACTCGATAAGAGTACCTTCCTACTCAGAATTGACAGTACCGACGACGCTACTAACGCTAACTTGGTCATTCCAGCAGGTGCAAACCGTGGTGGTATGGCCTATCCAGGCACTGGTACTGTCGCAGGTCTGACTCTATTAGGAAAGACCGCTAGTATTAGTCTTACAGGCTACAGCGATGGGGCAACCTCGATACCGTTTACATATAACGAGAGTGCTTCATTGCCTGCTGGTGTAACTACTGTGGATCACATTGTTGACTTCCAGGTACAGGTTGCTGACTTGGCAGGTAACTACGGTTACTCTGACTCTAGTTCAACCAAAGGAAACGATGGTACTGGACGACACGGTAACCAGCCTCACAACATCAAGATTGACCAGGTACTTCCGACAATTTCGTCGGTAGAGACTGGTAAGGCTTGGGACGCGACTCTTGCAACCCCGGCTGAAAAGTCAAACGTTGTAGATTCGCTGGTTGTGGAATTCGATGGAAACGTCAATGCTGACTCTATCCAGCCTACTGACTTCGAAGTCACGTTGAGCGGTAGTGGAGGAACGTTTGTTCCTGCGGCCGTAACCGTGAACAAGAAGGATGTATATCTGGATCTTGATTCAGACATTCCTACGAACAACACTCCAACAGTTAAACTTGTTGGCACTGTTGAAGACAAAGCCGGTAACTCGACTGCAGCAGGTTCTAAGAAAGCTCTAGACAAGCTAGCTCCTGGTCTTACCGTCACACTCTCTGGTGGTAGCGGTACAGGTACTGATGGAGAAGCAGCAGACAAGCTAACTAAAGACAAGATGACTGTTACAGTTTCGTCTGATGAGAACTTGCAGTCTGCACCAGCTTTGAGCGTTACTGACCTAGATACTGCCTTGGCCGCATCTTCTAGCCACGGAAACGTGGCAAGCAGTGTGGCTATGGTTGCTCAGGGTGGTAACACTTGGAAATACACTGTCGGTAAAGGTGCTTCAGCTGACGGCAAACGTGCGGTAACAGTTGTTGCTAGCGACTCTGCGGGTAACTCAAAGACCGTTGGTAAGACCTCTGGTACTTACGCTGCCGACTACACGTTGGACAAGTCACTCGCTACACCGAACTCGACTCCAGCCAACTCTGGTACTACTACCGAGGCATTCCCTTACCTCGTAACAAACTACGAGTCAGCAAGTGAAAAGCATTCGGTATCAATCACCTCTGCCAAACTAGGCACAGCTGACGTTACTGGTGATGTCGTAGCTTCTGCTAACAATAAGGTGTTCTTCTACCAGCCGACAGAGGCTCTAGAAAACAAAGAGCACACTTACGAAGTCAAGGCTAAGGATGCTGCTGGTAACACAAAGACAACTACTGTCAAGTTCACAAAGAAGGATCGAACTGACTACGTGATCGCCTTGTTTGCAGGGTGGAACGCAGTTTCTATCCCGTCTGACCCAATTGACTCGTCAATAGGTTCAGCTTTGTCGAACACTGGCATCAAACAGGTTATTGGATACGATGCGACTACACCTTCACAGCCATGGAGAATTGCTTCCAAGGTTGACGATGGTGACTACACATCGCAGACAACACCTGGACTTGACAACATTACTGCTGGAAACGGTTACTGGATTGAATCTGGTAACTTCGAAGACCAGACAGTAGCTCTTGAAGGTCCAACCGGTCCTGGTGACCCAAGGCCGCCGCTTGTCTCGATTGCAACTGGCAACGGTTGGAACTTCGTAGGTGCGGTTGACCAAAGCCGTGTACAGACTCAGAAGGGTAGTGGTGGTACTCAACTCCAGCGAACGCAGGATGACGGTACGACTGCCATCAGCTTGACTCAGACTTTGTACTTCTCGAACGTGAACAACGATCGTGTGTACATATACGACACAGTTAGGTCTAAGTTCCTTGAGCTTACAACCAATGACCCAATCAACGTTGGTATGGGTATGTGGGTACATGTAAGCCCGCAGGCTAATGGACAGCTCCCACCGATCGTTCCGTAAAGGATCGAGCCTGAGAGCAAGTACGTAATCAAGAACGCCCCCCTTTCGAAGAAGCGGAAGGGGGGCGTTCTCTTAGAAAAAGTTTCCAGTATGCAAAAGATAACCAGATTTACTGTAATGCTGATTGTTACAGCCGTTCTCGCTGGATTGATCGCAACCGCCGGTAACAAAGCCCAGGCACAAAGTGATATTCCGGGGATATCCGCTGTAACACTTTATGGCTCGGTTTCCATTTTGGGAGGCATAGATCCTAACGGAATGGTCCTGACCGCTCGCATCGATGATTGGGAATCTAGTCCGGTCGTAATTGGAGAACAGGGTGACAGTTCCTATGTGGCCTTATTTATACATGCCCCCGGTCAATACATTGGGCGTGATGTGACGTTCTGGCTGGAAGATCAAGTTCAGGCGGATGAAACAACTCCATATGCATATTTAAGAGCTGATGGAGGATCGGTTGCAAAGTGGGAACTTCCTCAGATGCGACAGTTAGATCTGTCGTTTCGATTCGCACCAGCACCCACCCCAACTGTTACGCCAGTCCCGCCGACACCTACCTCGACTCCGGTTTTTGTTGAACCTGCCTATTATGAGGGTAGAGTTCGTGCTGGATCTGTGCCACCGCCAGATGGAACTTTAATTCGCGCTGTTATAGGTGGATATGTCTCTAATCCTAGCGAGGTTTTCGATGGTAGATATTTCATCGGTATTGACCCGCAAGATGAAATCTACCTCGGAGAGACAGTCGAATTTTATATAGGTCAAATGGTAGCGACTCAGACAGCATCATATGTAAGTGGGGCTAGCGTTGAAAACTTCTTGCTAGTATTTCCACCATTGCCTACTCCAATTCCGCCGACAGCAACTCCAACGGTGACTCCTACGGCGACACCGACGATGACGCCAACGCCAACAGTTGAGCCGACTCGTACTCCAACTCCAACGCCTACACCTACCCCTATGCCTACAGCGACCCCTACGCCTACTCCAATCGCCATTCTGGTAGATGGAACAGCTACATCGATCGCTGTAGCGTCTGCGGAAGTAGATTCAAAAGAAGGTGAAGGTGGACTCTGTAGCGCACGCGAGGGTGGTCCTGCGTCTATGGGTATGCTTGCGATAGTTCTATCTCCTATGGCGCTATTTTTGTGGCGCAGAATAGAGCGTAGTAGTCGCTAGCAAATCAATGCATTGAAACTAAGTAGTAGCTATTTAGTTGGGGACATGTATTGCGAAACGATAGTGATAAGTTAATAAAATCTAAGTGATCGGCTGTAGCACTATTATCGTTCGTTCATCTGGCAGGCTCTTATTGGTAACTGTTAGTTTGGATGTCGGTTCAAATTCTTTTACGCCGAGCTCAGACAGGAACCTATTCATGGCGGGACTTGGTTTTCCTGTCTCTAAATCATATCCGGATGGCACAACAATTTTTGGTTCAAGGTTTCTTATCAATGTCGACAATTCTTCTGTTTCAAGACCTTGAGACTCGGTGTTGAGAACAAGTATGTCAACTTTGCTGATTTGCTGAAATGACTGCGCGGAAGGTTGATGCCCAGGATTACCTAAACTTGCGACCTGCAGGCCATCAGCGTCCACGACATATACCGTGTTAATATCTCTTGAAATTGCCGGATTATCGGCCGGGGTAGCAACCCCTCTAATACTTATTCCACCAATCTCATATTCGCCTGGTCCAGTCAGTACATGTGAATCACTTTTTGCATGGGGCACATGATCGTTCTGGCTATATACAAACACAGTATTGTCGTCTGGGAGTTTAGTAACATTAGGAATTTCTCCCTGGTGATCTACTAGGACAACTCCAACAGAAGACCTAATCTCAAAGGTCGCTTTTCCTAACCAGCGAATCTCCATATATATGTTCCTTTACCCGTACCGGTTTTTTTACTGAGTAAGCCGAAGTGATTCTCAAACTAATACGCAGTTCGAACAATCATTTAACTATGTGCCCGCGAAACCGTCAACGAAAACACGAAATTACTAGTAGGACTCAGTTGAAATTTCACTTATTTATCGTTGAGTAAAGTTCGACTTTATTTATTCCCCATAATGTCAATGCGGTCGGTTTTATATTTGTATCAACAGACCGATACCTAGATCATATTTAAGATTGACTGTTGTACATTCAATTCAATGTAATTTGAGATTATTTAAGACCAAAAAAAAACGTTGACGCTCGGGAAAAGCGCATGCTAACTTCACAGTGATGTATCAATTATCGTGTAATCTAATTAAATTGATCGCGTGTTCGGCGGAGTGTCTATGCCAATACTTACAGATAGAAAACGAGAGATATTAAAATGCATCGTTTCTGAACACGTTCAAACTGCGTCTCCCGTTCCATCAAGTACTGTTGCACGATTCACTAATCTGAAGGCAAGTCCGGCAACCATACGTAATGAGATGGTTGCTTTAGAGGAAGACGGATTTATTCATCGACCCCACGTTTCTTCCGGAGGCGTCCCATCTGATCGCGGTTACAGGCAATTTGTGGCATCTCTTGACCCAGAAGCAGCACTTCATCCTCGTGTTTCGACCCGTATTGATCAAGAGCTCGAATCTAGAAAATCTTATATCGAAGAATGCATTAATTCAGCTTCTGAGATTCTCTCTGGGTTAATGGATACCCTTGCCTTCGCCACCTTACCGAGAACTGCACTTGCCCCTGTGAAAAGTGTTGAGCTACTAAGGCTTCAAGAGATGTTACTGGTAGTAATTGTCGTATTGCAGGAAGCCAGTGTTTACAAGCAGATCATTAATATCGATGCAGCAGTTACTAATTCTGAAATTGAGCATGCTCGCAATCGGTTAAGCGAAGTGATTGTTGGGGTACCTACACATAATCTAGCGGACCGATCAAATCATGTTAATGACGGATTGGAACGTCAGGCATTTGAATCAGCTATTACTGCGATCCAACAACATAATCAAATATCAGTAAAAGATAATAGATTCACCGGTATCGGTAAGATATTTCAACAGCCAGAATTGATAGCCGATCCGGAACTTTCTGTCGGGGTAACTTGGCTTATAGAAGATTCATTGTCGAGTTCTATTTTCGATGACGCATCAGAATCACAAAGTATTACAAGTGTGATTATTGGTGAGGAAAATACAGAAGAAAATTTAAAAAACTTTTCTCTTGTTTTCAACAAATATGGATCACCAGATACTGCTAAGGGAGTTATCGGTGTTATTGCCCCAACGCGCATGGAATATGAGACTGCCATACCCGCGG
This sequence comes from Dehalococcoidia bacterium UBA1332, assembly GCA_002306745.1. GTDB lineage: Bacteria > Chloroflexota > Dehalococcoidia > Lucifugimonadales > Lucifugimonadaceae > Lucifugimonas. The sequence goes on from DBSW01000145.1 coordinate 5,265, forward strand.
TGCGTCATTTAACCGGTCACTTGAATAAAATAACCATGAAGTTGTATGGCTGATTAACCAACAACTTATTGGTAAGTTCGCTAATGCCAAGGTTCGGATATTAGTTTCCACGGGTCTATAATTGAGACGTTCACCTATTTCTTAGGTGATTATTATTTCAAATTGATACCGATCTTACCTATAGAGTAGCCACTCGCTTTTTATGACAACTAGTAAACGCGATTATTATGAGGTTTTAGGGGCTGCGCGAGATGCGACTCCTGAAGAACTCAAAAAGGCATTTAGAAAACAGGCACTCAAATATCATCCAGACCGTAACAAATCGGCAGATGCTTCGGAGCACTT
>DBSW01000177.1 GCA_002306745.1 Dehalococcoidia bacterium UBA1332
TAGGCGTATGGCACATGCTCCGGGCGATTCCGTCAGGGTTACTGGCACTTTAGCTCAGCTTCAAGATGGTCCGATGCAGGTTAATCTCGGTCACTCCAATAGAAACGTAACTTTAGAACTTGCACCAGAAGCAGTATCAGACAGGTCAACATTCACGGTACTTGATCAAAACGTCCAACCTGGCGTTAACGCCTACTGGGTAAAAATTGTTCAACAAGACATGGAGATGGCCTGGATTAGCCCGGTCTTTGCTGAAAAGCTCGGATAAGACGATCTAGAAAAAGGATTTACATCGCAGAACCTGCATGGTTTAGGTTTTCAATGTCCTTAGATCGATTATCATCCCTGTTTCCATGCTCCTATGTGATCGGTGGTTTTAACAGATCGTGCTTTTCACCCATAATATGAAAATTGACTCGCTTGAAATATTTCACGTTGCAATGCCGCTGATTTATCCGTGGCGAACTGCTTACGGTGCTGATTATGAGATTCACTCGATTCTTGTTAAGGCACGTAGCGGTGACCACGTAGCCTGGTCTGAATCGACACCTCTACAAATGCCGACTTACAGTCCTGAGGGAGCAGCAGGAGTCTTCACAAATGTATCAGAATTTTTTGCACCGAGGATTGTTGGACAAGGTTACGCATCTGCAGATGAAATACTAGCTGAACTATCAATCTTTAAAGGTAATCAGTTCGCTAAAGCTGCGATAGAAATTTCATGGTGGACACTTCAGTCGAAAATTCAAAATATGCCACTGCACAAATTACTTGGCGGTGATAGTAAAGAAGTTCAAGCTGGCGCAGATTTTGGCATTCAAGATTCATTTGAAATGCTTTTGTCCAACATACAAAAAGCTGTTGATGCAGGTTTTCCGAGAGTGAAGCTTAAAGTTGCACGTGGATGGGACGTCGAGATGTTACAGGCCGTACGTTCGACATATCCAAATGAAAAATTTCATATTGACTGCAATTCAGGTTATTCGCTCGACGACCTTGACATGTTCAAGCGAATGGATGATTTTAATCTGGAATTCATCGAACAGCCGCTAGCTAACGATGACATCCTGGATCATGCTGAATTAGCTAGGTCTATTGGCACACCAATCTGTCTTGACGAATCAATTACTGGCCCAAGATCTGTTGAACAGGCGTTGATGGTAAAAGCTTGTAACATCGTCAACATAAAGCCAGGACGAGTAGGTGGGCTCTCAAACGCCGTAAGAATTCACGATATATGTAATGATGCTGGTGTTCCGGTTTGGGTGGGCGGAATGCTTGAAAGTGCTGTCGGTTCTGCTATTTGTGTAGAGTTGGCTACCTTGCCAAACTTTAGTTACCCAGGGGACTTGTTTCCTTCATCCCGTTTCTATGAGCGTGATTTGGCGCAACCTGAAATTCAACTGACACCTAGAAATACGATGAAATCTTTTGAACAAGGTTTACCGGAGCCAGATCAACAGTTACTTGAACAGTGCACTATCAAGCATAAGCTAATCACAGCGTGAATTTCGGTTCACATTCGAAGAGAGGTTTCAGATGTCAAATTCACGTCCAAATGTAATCATCTTTATGACAGATGATCAGGGTTACGGTGACCTGTCATGCATGGGTGCTGATGATTTCAAAACTCCGACTTTGGATCGAATGGCAGAGGATGGGGTTAGGTTTACAGATTGGTACTCAAATAGTCCAGTATGTTCTCCATCTCGCGCAGCGCTTCTGTCAGGACGTTACCCTGGAAATGCCGGTGTAAGGTCAATTCTTAGAGGTCATAGAACTGCAACAGGTCTTCCCGCTACCACACCCACATTGGCAACTATGTTGAAATCAGAAGGGTATAAGACAGGCTTAGTTGGTAAGTGGCATCTCGGGCTGGCAGAGGAATCCCGCCCTGTTGCTCATGGATTTGATCGAACGTTTGGGTTTATGGCCGGGTGTATTGATTTCTTTTCACACATTTACTATTGGGGAGCCAATCGACCAGGCCCAAGCTTGAATCCAACTCATGATCTTTGGGAGAACAATGAAGAAATCTGGAGGAATGGAGAGTATTTCACTGAATTAATTGCCGAGAAAGCGATCGAGTTTATCCGATCTTCGGCAGATAGTGACCAGCCTTTTTTCCTTTACGTTCCGTTTAATGCTCCGCACTATCCAATGCACGCGCCGCAAAAATATATGGACCGTTTTCCTGATCTGCCATGGGACCGCCAGGTCATGGCCGCTATGGTAAGTGCTGTTGATGATGCAATTTCTCAGATTCAAGATGAGTTGGAGCGCCAAGGTATGAAAGAAAACACCTTATCATTCTTCATGTCTGACAACGGCCCTTCACGCGAATCTAGAAATTGGTTGGACGGGAGCCAGGATCCTTACTATGGGGGTAATTCTGGCGGATTGAAGGGGCATAAATTTAGTTTGTTTGATGGTGGTATAAAAGTTCCGGGCATTATCCATTGGCCTGAAAGAATCAATGGAGGTCAGGTCTTAAGCACACCTGCTGCTGCAATGGACATTGTTCCAACGGTTCTGGACGCGGTTAGGGCTGATTCAACGAACTATGAGCTCGACGGAACGAGCCTGTTGAATCTTTTAGTGGATGGTGAATCTCTAGTTGAGCGTTCAATTTTTTGGGAAATGGACGGACAAACTGCTGTCCGAAAGGGCAATTGGAAACTCGTACTTAATGGACAGTTAGTTGAGTCGGGTGACACGGTTGCAGAGGTTCATCTATCCGATTTGGAGTTGGATCCATCAGAGTCCGCTAATCTTGCTGAAAAATATCCAGAAATTGTCAAAGAGCTTAAGCAATTAGCTGAGGATTGGCGCTCTGGCATAGAAACTCGATGGGAAATTGATTTTGGAAGTAAGGATTACGAATACGTCGCGCATGGCATGGTGTAATAGGCGCTGATATCGAAAGGCGATAAAACATATGGTGTACGACAAAGAAGGCATACATGAATCGATCAAGAATCAAGGTCATTACCTCGAGACTGACGAGACACCCACTCTGACTTTGTTTCTTGATGATCTTTCTGACAGGTCTCTTCGTCGAGTAAAGCAGCTTGGTGTAAAAGGTGTTAGTACGGCCTTTCTAGATACAGGCGGTATAGAAACTTGGACCGACGAAGTTCTTCGACGTAATCTGGATCGAGTTGGGGAAGCAAATCTTGAATTACGCAATGTGATGTTCAATCCATCCGAACGGGTGAGGTTTGGTCACGATGGGCGTGATGAGGATATCGAAACAATAATTAATGCCATTCAGATAGCTGGTCGACAAGGCTTACCGGTAATGGAGTACAACTTTTACGCTCATAGGATTGTTGAAGGATATAAAGTTGTGCCTGGGCGTGGCGGATCTGGTCTTATGGATTTCAATTACGACAGAGTAAAAGATCTACCACCTCTTGTTGGACAACAGGCGCACTCGTTAGATGAAATGTGGGATAACGTCACCTATTTTCTAAAGGCTGTGATACCTGCTGCGGAGAACGCAAATGTCCGTCTTGCTCTTCATCCTAATGATCCTCCTGCTCCGATTAGTCGCGGTTCGGGGCAAATTATGAGTAGTGTGGAAGGATGGAAACAACTTTGTGATATTGTGCCTAGCCCCTACAACGGAATTACTTTTGATTGTGGTGTGACTAGGGAATTGGGACATGATCCTGTTGAGGTAGCTCGTTATTTTGGCGAGCGAGATCAAATTAACCATGTGCATTTCAGGAACGTAGTTACACGGACTCCGAATCTTGACTATACAGAGGTGTGGATTGACGAAGGCCAGGTGGACATGTTTGCTGTAATGTCAGAACTTGTTCGGCAAAAATATCCACGCTTGATTTACCCTGAACATCCACCTGAAAACGATGCAGATAGAGAATTTCCATTTGAGGGTATCTCGGCCAAAACTTATACCGGTTTTGCGTACACAGTTGGTTATGCCAGAGCCATGATGCAGGCAGCGATTGCTACACAGACGTAGATTAAGGAAGAAAATATGGTTGTCGAGGTTCCTTTAAATAAACGAATTCAAACTCATGCTGAAATTATGGGGCGGCACGGTGAAGGGGAGCGTTGGGCAGAGCAGTTGATTGATGATGGACGGAACAGAGGTGTATGGATTTCAGGCCCTCCAGGAACTCCACCGGACCCGCATATTCATCCCGACTTCAACGAATGGTGGATCGCACTTGATGGTAGTACCGAGTGGCAAATAGGTCAGTACGAACCGGTTCACTCAGCGTGGGGTGACGTGATAATGGCGCCTGCTGGTTATTGTCACATAATCGAGCCTAAGCAAGGTGTTCAAGCTATTCGGTTTGGTATAACTCACCCTGATAGCAACCACGACATCAAAGGCATCAAACCATGTCGTT
>DBSW01000015.1:0-9136 GCA_002306745.1 Dehalococcoidia bacterium UBA1332
CTTGGAGTAGTAAAGACAATGACATCAAGAACCCCTGGTGTTGCGTACAGCATTACAGTCAGATCTGCATACCCAAACGAGCCTGGTATGCTTGGGAAAATTACATCAGCTATTGGAGAGGCTGGTGGGAGCGCACAGGCAGTTGACGTTGTTCAGACTTCGAAGGGTGAAATGGTTCGAGATTTCACTGTAAACACTTCTGGACATGATCATGCACTTAGTGTGGTCGAGGCTATAAAGGGTGTTGAAAAAGTAAAAGTTCGCAGCGTATCTGATCAGACATTTCTGCTTCATGTTGGTGGGAAAATCGAGATGGAGTCGCGGGTCACTGTAGCCTCTCGAGACGATATGTCTAAGGCTTACACACCCGGCGTTGGAAGAGTCTGTATGGCGATAAATGAAGATCCTGACGCTGTATGGGCTTTGACTGGTAAAGGGCACACCGTTGCTGTAGTTTCTGATGGGTCTGCTGTACTCGGTTTGGGAGATATAGGTGCCGCCGCATCACTGCCAGTGATGGAAGGGAAGGCATTGTTGTTCAAAGAATTCGGTGGTGTAGATGCTTGGCCGGTTGTTCTTGATACTAAAGACACTGAAGAGATTATTCGCACCGTAAAGGCTATAGCTCCTGGTTTTGGTGGCATTAACTTGGAAGATATAGCAGCACCACGTTGCTTTGAGATCGAAGAACGTCTGCGATCTGAGCTGGATATTCCGGTTTTTCATGATGACCAGCATGGGACTGCAGTCGTTGTTTTGGCGGGGCTAATAAATGCTCTAAAGATAGTTAACAAGAGACCTAGGGATTTAAGGGTAGTGCTTGCTGGAGTAGGAGCAGCTGGTACTGCTTGCACGAATATTCTTCACACTTATGGGGTAAAAAATATTATCGGATTCGATCGATCTGGAGCACTTAATCAAAGTCGGGATTACGGCGACAATTCGATGAAGCAGCTATTCGCAGATAGTACCAATCCTGAAAACTTTAACGGAACTCTCGCAGAAGGGTTAATTGGTGCGGATATGTTACTGGGACTTGCTGGTCCTAGTCTCGTTACTTCTGATGATGTTTCGAAGATGGCTGATGATGCTATCGTTTTTGCGTTGTCGAATCCTGACCCTGAAATTTGGCCGGAAGAAGTCCCTGTGAATGTCAGAGTTATGGCCACGGGTCGAACTGATTACCCAAACCAAGTCAACAACTCTCTATGTTTTCCTGGTTTATTCAGAGGAGTATTAGATGTTAGAGCTTCCACGATCAATGATGATATGAAAATCGCGGCTGCTGAGGCTATCGCAGGTGTAATTCCAGATTCTCATATATCGGAAGATTTCATCATACCTAGTGTATTTGATAAAAATGTTGCTAAACGAGTAGCACGAAGTGTCGCCCGGAAAGCCCAGGCAACTGGCGTAGCGCGGCGAAGACGGCGTAGGGGCGATGAAGTTTATGCTGCATTTAGAACGCAAAGCTAATTCGGTTATCTGCTTGGATAATTTCATGTTTTCATCGTATTTTTTCATTAATTTTGGAAGATAACTAAAGTGTGGGTCTATTGAAAGCTGTAATTGTTGGCGGTGGTATCGCGGGATGTTCGACCGCTTACTATCTAGCCCAGCTAGGGCACGATGTAACTCTGATAGAGCGGGACTCTGTTGCTTTTCACGCATCAGGATTTGCTCAGGGCGCACTAAACCCTGTAATACGTGGTTCTAGACAGATCGAGTATCAGAAATTTTCTGACTTTTCGATTGGGTTACACCGTCAATTAGCCTTTGATCTTTCAGGTCACAGCTCGAATGAGAAGTATTCTAATCTGAATCAAAAAGCTTCTGTTCTTTTGGTCAAGGACGAGTTTCAAGCAACGGCGGCCAAGCGAATTTACGAATCGTATTTGGATGATACTGACGTTGACTGTCGTTGGTTGGGTTTAGGGGAGTTAAGTCATATTGATGCGCGCATCTCGGAAGATGTGGTTGGTGGTTTGTATTTGGGCGGTGCATACGACCTGGATCCTTACAAATTTACACTGGCTATCTGGCAAGCCGCTGAGTCTTTGGGGGCGAATCTTGTGAATCTAGCAGTGGAAGGAATTGCAATTAAGGACGGTTTAGCAATCGGTGTTCGCACCAGTGATTTGATTATCCCTGCCGATGTAGTTGTGATTGCTGCTGGTCCTTGGACGGGTGGAATATTGAACGAGTGCGGTATTTTCGTTCCTGTTTCGCCGTTACGTGGTCAGATACTTCGTTTGGATGCTCCAGATCCTCCATTGAAAATTTCATTTTGGTGGGATAAAGATTATGCAACTTCTAAACCGGATGGTTTAGTTTGGGTGGGTACGACTGAGGAAAATGTTGGGTTCGATGCTCAGACAACTGAAAAAGCTCGCGACCTCATAATTGACTCGGCGATAAAAATGCTTCCTTTTCTTTCTCAAGCTAAGGTTGTAAAACAGACTGCATGTTTGCGCCCGATGACACCGGATAATATGCCTATTATTGACAGTGACTTGAATGTCGATGGATTGGTGATTGCATCTGGTGGTGGAAGACAAGGGATTGCACTTGGTCCTGCGATAGGTATATCGGCAGCGGCGCTAGTCACGGGTTCGGAACCTCCCATTGATATCAGTGGGTTTTCATTAAGTCGTTTTTCTGATTCGAAATAGTGATTCTGCGCAAAGTCCAAGTTATTTCGCCCGAATTATTGGAATATAGATACTCAATTTACGAGAAAACTGTTTCCTAACGAAACGGCCAAACACAATTTAGTGAATAGAGGAATTAAAGAGTTGATCGATCGTTCGAGGGTTACTAAGGTTTCTGATGAGCAATCTGGAAGTTGGACTCGTAGTGGTGGGTCATATCAGCTTGTTTTTGATTTAGGGCATCAAATTAAAGACAAGCCCCCTGTGATTGCGGTGGATGAAATTGTCAAGATAATGCTTAGATCCCATGAACCCGGGTTAACCCTTCCTTCGGTCCGCGTATCTGGTCGTATGCGACGAACATTAGGGTCTTATACTCCGACAAAAAAGCTAATATCTATTTCCTCCAGATTACTTGCTCTTGGCAATGATGGTGACATACGTGAGGTGGTTTTGCATGAAGTTGCCCATGCCATTGTTCATTCGCGTTGGGGAGAGCGTCCGACTGCGCATGGTAAAGAGTTTCGTTCAGTGTGTCAGGAGATCGGAGCGAAACCTCGCCGATATGTCGATGTGTCTACTGATGACTGGGATTCTAGAATTAGATATCTATCTAAATGTGAATCTTGCCACGTATCGATTGTAAGAAAGCGCCGAATGAAATCGGTTCGTTGTGCTTGTGGAACTAAGCTTTATCCCGAATCTTGGTTTACTGTTGCGCCTGATCAGGAGGGCGCGGCTGATGAATGGGTAAGAATTTAATTGTTAACTTTTCTGATGCTTTGATGGCAAAGAAATCCAAATTGCCGTTGTGGTTCGCAGATGTGGGTGATAGCTTTAGTTGTTAAGAACTGAATATTTTGTGGACCTTTAAATCCAGTCCAGAGAGGCTGGCAAGGAATCTGCTGAGGCATCACGTATATAGCAGTAGTTGTTTGTGTGCGTCTCACTCGCTCGTAATCATCACGAAACTTGTGAACTATCTCCTTGCCAGTAGGCAAGGATTTTTTTATCTCGTTTATTCTGACTTTTACTAGAATATTTATGGAGAATTAGTGACAAACAAGGCTGAGCGGGTCTTGCTCAGGCAGGACGATATCAGAAGAGCGACTATGAGGATTGCGCATGAAATTCTTGAGCAGAATCGTGCAGCATCTGATCTGGTTTTAGTTGGTGTCCAAAAACGTGGGGTATATCTTGCTAGAAGGCTTTCCGATAATATCGAGCATATAGAAGGATTTACACCAGTTTTGGGTACTCTCGACCCGAGGCTTTGGCGAGATGATCCAGATATAGCTTCAACACAGCCTTTGCTTCCATCAGAAATCCCGTATGGTGTAGATGGTAAACCTGTGGTGATTGTGGATGATGTCTTGTACACAGGACGGACAGTACGCGCCGCGATGGAAGCTTTATTGGATTTTGGTAGAGCAAAGCGGATACAGCTAGCGGTATTGGTAGATAGAGGGCACAGAGAATTGCCGATTTCCCCAGATTTCATTGGAAAAAATATTCCTACAGCCTACGGCGAACGGGTGCAAGTTCGAATGATAGAAATTGACGGTGATGACGCTGTTGTTTTGGTACAAGAGGCTAATGACTAATCCAACCAAGCCAGCCGCATCAGGTCAAGTTAGTAGGCAGTTGGCTGAGGTCGAAGAATTTATTGACGTAAAGCCTTCGGAATTAAAGCAGCGCCGTCACTTAATTGATCTCGATGATCTATCTGTAACTGAGATAACGGAGTTATTAAACAGTGCAGAAGGTATGCTAGGAATCGCAAGTAGGGGCATGCGAAAAACTCCAGCGCTTCGCGGCAAAACTATAATCACAATGTTTTTTGAGAATTCTACGCGCACACGAGTTTCGTTTGAGCAGGCAGGGAAAGTCCTCGGCGCTGACGTTATAAATGTGACAGCTTCAGCGAGTAGTGTGTCGAAGGGGGAGTCGCTGCTAAACACAGTGAAGACACTCCAAGCTATGCAGATTGATGCTTTGGTCGTGCGTCATCCAGACTCTGGAGCTCCGTATTTTATATCGAATCATACGGAAGCTGCTGTAGTTAATGCTGGAGACGGAATGCATGCACATCCTACCCAGTCTTTGCTTGATTTATTTACGGTACGTAACCACGTTGGAGATATTGAAGGTAAGAAAATCGCGATAGTTGGCGACATTCTTTACAGCCGAGTCGCTAGATCCGACATTATCGCTTTTCAAAAAATGGGAGCGCACGTAACGGTTGCTTGCCCGAACACTTTATTGCCTAATGAATGGCAACTCGGATCAGTATTAGATAAATCGACCGGATTTGGAGATCTAAAGATAGCTTCTAGCGTCGACGAGGCCATTGACTCGGCAGATGTCGTAATGCCTCTTAGAATTCAACAAGAACGTCAGGATGCTGGTCATTTACCTAGTTTTCGTGAGTATTCAGATCGGTGGGGTGTCAACGAAACACGTATGGCACTTGCGAATGATGGTGCATTGCTCATGCATCCAGGTCCGATGAACGAGGGCGTCGAGATATCTAGTGACGTTGCACATGGCAATCAAAGCGTTATTCAGGAGCAGGTAAAAAATGGCGTGGCGGTTCGAATGGCTGTGCTTTATGCGCTTTGTGCGCCTAGAAAATCCACTAGTCCTGACAACAATCAAGAATCCTAGTAGCGAAAGAAAAGGAAACCAATTTGGCAGCCAGAAAACTGGCAATAACGGGTGGTAGGGTGATTGATCCTAAACAAGGGTTTGATGGATTAGCTGACGTACTAATTTCCGGCGATGTAATTGAAGATGTAACTTCTTGTTCATCAATGGAATCTTACGAAGATTATGAAGTTGTCAATGCTTCTGGAAAGATCGTAGCTCCGGGTTTTGTTGATCTTCACACTCACCTCAGGGATCCTGGTCAAGAGTGGAAAGAAACGATCTTATCAGGTACGCGTGCCGCTGCTCATGGCGGATTTACGACTGTATGCGCGATGCCCAACACTGATCCCGTGCAGGATTCAGCTGCTGTTGTTGATGATGTCACTCGCAGGGCAAGTCATTACGGTCTCATTCGGGTGCTGCCCATAGGTGCTATCTCAAAAGGACAAAAGGGTAAGCATCTGTCACCTATGGGAGAGCTAGCTGACGCTGGGGTAATAGGTTTTTCTGATGATGGGAATCCAGTATCAGATGCAAATTTGATGCGTCAAGCGCTTTCATATTCTGTGGGATTGGGGCTACCGATTATAAATCATGCTGAGGAAAAACAGATTGCTGCTGGAGGCGTGATGAGCGCAGGTCGTGTGGCTACCCGGCTTGGACTCGCAGGCATGCCGGTTGAGGCTGAGAGTGTGATGGTTTCTAGAGATCTTGATCTGGCTGATCTCGAAGGCGCTCGCTTACATATCCCACATATTTCAACGATAGGCTCATTGATAGCACTGCGTTCAGCGAAAGAACGAGGGGTCGATGTCACTGCCGAGGTTACACCACATCACTTGACATTGAATGACGATTGGGTGTTCGGCTTGCATGGTGATGTCCCGGATGCCGTGGGATTAGAAGCTTATGACACTAACACCAAAGTTAACCCACCACTACGAAGTCCTGATCATGTCAATGCTGTAATTGAGGCGTTATCGGAAGGATTGATTGACGTTATCGCTACTGATCATGCTCCACACGCTGTCACTGACAAGGCATGCACCTACAACGAGGCGGCGTATGGAATTAATGTTTTAGAAACTGCATTTTCATCGGTGTTTGCTTTGGTAGATGCAGGGAAGGTTTCTATAAACCGCTTGATTGAATCACTGACGTCTGGCCCAGCTGGAATACTGAATAAGGATATTGGAACTCTCACTAAAGGTTACTCTGCAGATGTGGCGATCATTGATCTAGGTAAAAAATGGGTTGTTGTTCCTGAAAAATTTGAATCCAAGAGTACTAACAGTCCGTTATCAGGATTGGAGCTAAAAAGCCGTGTGATTATTACGATTTATCGAGGAGAAATAGTGTTCAGTTTGGCGGGCCATCTGCCGGAGACGCATGGAGCTGATCGATGAGCGCACTTAGACAAAATGCCTACCTTGTGCTTGAGGACGGTTCAGTGTATCCAGGTAAACGTCTTGGAGCTGCTGAAATAACGACGGGTGAAGTCGTTTTTAACACCTCGATGACTGGATACCAAGAGATGTTGACCGATCCTTCTTACGGGGGACAAATACTGGTTCCCACTTATCCAATGATCGGCAATTACGGAACTAACGTAGCTGATGTTGAATCAACTTGTATCCAGGTCAACGGTTTCGTCGTGCGAGAGGCCTGTGGGGAACCGTCTCATCCTTTGTCAACAGGTACGATTCATGAGTATCTGGAAAATAACGGGACTTCTGGTATATCTGAAGTTGATACTAGGGCAATTACCCGAAAGCTACGATCTACAGGTGTGATGATGGGGATAATCACACCAAATGCTGATCGACAGGAAGCTCTGCGTTTGTTAGGTGAAGTCCCACGATACGGGGAACTTGACGTGGTTAGAAATGTGTCTACATCTAAGACTTACGCGTGGGAAGGTGATGCTGGAGAGCGTTCACGGGCATTCTTTGATCTTCGGGGTCGAGCTCGTCAAGGTGGTATGGGAAATGATGTTGAACCTGGGATTGGTCAGCGGGATCTAGGTGATAACTACATGAAGGTCGTTGTGAACGATTATGGGGTCAAACTCAATATATTACGTTCACTCAGGGCTCGCGGATGCGAAGTAATCGTAGTTCCAGATGATGCAGGCGCTATAGAAATATTGAGTCATAAACCGGATGGGGTGATGCTTTCGCCCGGACCGGGCGATCCTGAGCTATTAGATCGTTCGGTTAGTGCAGCTAAAGAACTTGTGGGTAAGGTGCCGATTATGGGTATTTGCCTTGGCCATCAGGTGATAGCACGTGCTTTTGGCGCATCGACTTTTAAGTTGCACTTTGGTCACCGGGGGGGGAATCAACCTGTCAAAGATATCGAAACAGGTCGCGTCTATGTTACAGCGCAGAATCATGGCTATGCGGTGGATCCATCGGGTCTTCCGTCCAAGCTAGAAGTTAGCCACATTAACCTTAATGATCAGACTGTAGAAGGCCTGCGACATCGCGACATGCCGATTATGACTATTCAATACCACTCTGAAGCATCACCGGGTCCACATGATAGTGAATATCTATTCGATCGATTCGTGACTCTTATTCAGTCTGGTATGGCTGAAAAAATTAGATCCCTATGATAGCTAATTGGTGTTCGGAAAATACTTTATCTACACGGGAATGACTGGAGAATTGATTGACTAGTGGTGTTTTCGCGGCTGAGATGCCGAAGAAAGTTCTTGTTATTGGATCGGGACCCATAATCATTGGTCAAGCGGCCGAATTTGACTATGCCGGGACTCAGGCTTGTCGATCATTACGGGAAGAGGGAGTCGAGGTGATTCTGGTCAATTCCAACCCTGCAACAATCATGACAGATGAAGACATGGCCGATCGTATATACATCGAGCCACTGACTATTTCAGTGCTTGAGCGGATAATTGATCGCGAGAGACCTGATGGTGTTTTAGGTACGCTTGGTGGTCAGACCGGACTTAATCTGGTTGTCGACTTAGAGAAGTTAGGAATTCTAAAGAAATACAACGTCACTGCACTAGGTACTTCAGTCGCCTCTGTAGAGATGGCTGAAGATCGTGAGCAGTTCAGAGATTTACTTGAAAGATTGGGTGAGCCAGTTCTACCTTCGTACGCTGTTGAAACTGTTGAAGCGGCTGTTGAAGCTGCAGAAAAAATTGGTTACCCGGTGGTAATTAGACCTGCTTATACGCTAGGTGGAACTGGTGGCGGAATTGCGGAGAATGAGCAAGAGATTCGGGCCATTTCTGCCAGTGGGATTGCAGCGAGTAAGGTAGGTCAGGTTTTAGTTGAGCGCTCTTTATTAGGTTGGAAAGAAGTCGAATATGAAGTAATGCGAGATGGTGATGGTAACGTCATTACGATCTGCAATATGGAAAATCTTGACCCTATGGGGGTTCATACTGGAGACTCGATTGTCGTTGCTCCCAGCCAAACTCTCAACGACAAAGATTATCAGCGTCTGCGTACTGCTTCATTAAATATTATTTCCGGACTAGATATTAAGGGTGGGTGTAACGTTCAACTCGCTTATAGACCTTGCAAAATGGTCGCAGAAAAAATTGGTGATGGTGCTGGTTACGATGACGAAGGCTCAATGTATTACGTCATTGAAGTTAACCCACGAGTTAGTCGTTCATCTGCTTTGGCATCTAAGGCAACGGGATATCCTATTGCGCGCGTTGCGGCCAAAATTGCGCTCGGTAAAACTTTAGATCAGATTTCTAACGCTGTGACCCAAAAAACCACAGCTGCATTTGAGCCTGCCCTTGATTATTGCGTTGTTAAGATCCCAAGATGGCCATTTGATAAATTCCCAACTGG
>DBSW01000015.1:9451-9795 GCA_002306745.1 Dehalococcoidia bacterium UBA1332
GCCATTTGATAAATTCCCAACTGGCGATCGCTCGTTAGGGACTCAGATGAAAGCAACCGGCGAGGTTATGGCGATTGACCGTACTTTTGAGGCAGCTCTTCAAAAGGCTGTTCGTTCGCTTGAAAATGGACGTGGGACGCTTCTTTGGGAAGATAACGATTGGGAAAAATCTGGTCCATCCGATCTTTTGCCTGATGATGATCGTATTTGGAAGCTAGCTGCTGCTATTCGCCGTGGTAGAACCGCTGAGTCAGTAACACTTGAGACGAATATTGATCCTTGGTTCACACGCGCTATACAAAGGATTATCGAAATGGAGCGTACTCTCCTCGCTGAAGAACTTA
>DBSW01000203.1 GCA_002306745.1 Dehalococcoidia bacterium UBA1332
TATTTGTTTCCGTTGTTGTAACAGCAGCAGGCACATTTTGTGGAACAATGACAGGGTTGGATTGAATCGTGTTGCTCCCAGCAAGACCAGCAGCAACTGATGTACTCTCCACTGGTGCAACAGCAACAGTCGTCACAGAAGAAGCTTCATTAGTGACAGTTGGTGTAGTACTATTCCCGCCAACGAACATAAATGTTAATACAGCAGCTACACCAGCAGAAGCTAATGGAATCAAGCGAGGCATCCATCTACGGAACAATGGCACAACTTCCACATCTTCTGCAACCACAGGGGCAGGAGTTCGAGAGGCTTCAAAGTCCCGCAAAATTGTAGCCTTTATACGCTCTTTGGAAGAAAGATAGCTCGGGGAAGAAGTAGCATCTACCAACGATGCATCAAGAGCCACTGTAGTTTCTACTAGATCTTGCAAGGAGGCATATTTTTCAGTAGAAATCATATCCGCAACAAATTCGCCATCAACAAGTAACGCTTCAAAATATAAAGCGTCAATTTCATCAGGAGATAATCCCTGCTGAAGAAATCGAATCCGTTGCTTATCAAATTCTTCCGTCACGTATACCTACTCTATGAACGACTATTCAAAAACTAAACTTTCAAAAAAATTCAACCACCTGTTTGTTGTGAATCAACATGCCAAGTAGGAAGAGAATTTTCTCGACTCAGTAATTCTTGTAGACGCTTTACTCCTTTATGTTGCAATACCTTAACGTTGGCTTCACGCTTTCCCAAAGCTTCTGCGGTCTCTCGTACAGAAAGGCCGGCGCCGAATCGCAATTGAATTACTTCTTGTTGCGCTTCTGAAAGCTGAGTGACTGCAGTGAATACCTCCTCAATACTCAAAGACAATTCTGTTAACTCTTGCGGGCCACGCTGATCATCTGGGAGCCATGCAGGCACCTCTGAAGATGTTCCGCGTCGTGCTGCCTGACGATGAAATGAAATAACGTGGTTTTGTGCGATACGAAACAACCAAGCTGCAAATGAACTACGTGTCGCTCCGCTATCATCTTTTCCAAAATCCCGCCATTCAAATCGACCAATCGACCGAAATACCTTGAGAAATATTTCTTCAGCAAGGTCCTCAGCATCTGCCTCGTTTCTGACACGTACTAGACAGTATCTATACAATCTGTCTATGTAAGCATCATATAACTCACCTACTGCAACAGCATCACCATCTGACGCTCGAGCAACGCATTCACGTTCATACTCGGCTGTCCAGGCATCTACTTCAGAGTGAGGTGTGGCAAACTGATTGGACGCTTTTACATCCTCACTGCCATGCCGCACAAGATCTGTCTCGTGTTCCACGTCCTCGTGGCTCCTTACGCAAGAATCTGTTTAGAAAGATATCTTTAACATTAAGTGTGTACTATCTGAGCGCTGATCGCAATATGCACTCGAACAATCAGACTGCCAAATATATCTACCTACCAGAACCTTGCGGGAAGACAGATTCTCACCGCACTAGTAAGAACGCATAATTGAAATAATGGTTAACATATAATTTATAATTTCTTATAAAAATTATTTCGACTATTATTTTTGAAACGTCATCGAAACAAGATAAGCGCAACATTATTCCATGGAAAATTTTGATACTCAACAACACGTAATCCAATCTTGCAGAGACCAAGATGTAAAATTTATACGTCTATGGTTCACAGACATCTTAGGTATGCTGAAATCTGTAGCTATCACCATAGAAGAACTTGAACATGCACTCGATGATGGTATTTCCTTCGATGGTTCCGCAATCGAAGGGTTCGCAAGAAATGATGAATCCGACATGCTTATCGTCCCAGATCCATCTACATTCCAAGTTCTCCCGTGGAGACCAAAGGAACAGGCAGTAGCCCGCATGTTTTGTGATATTCAAATTCCAGGAGGAGATTCTTTTGTAGGAGATCCAAGGTATGTCTTAAAACGAACGCTTAGCTCTGCTGCAAAGACTGGATTCACTTTCTATATTTCACCAGAAATAGAATTTTTCTATTTCAAAAATTCAGAAAACCCACAACCATTAGATCAAGGAGGTTACTTCGACTTAACACCTCTTGATGCAGGATCTGATCTCCGTAGAGAAACTGTACTTGCTTTAGAACAAATGGGGATAGGTGTCGCACTAAGCCATCATGAAGCTGCTCCAAGCCAACATGAAATGGACCTTCGTTATACTGATGCACTCACGATGGCTGATGCAGTCATGACTTATCGATTGCTTGTCAAAGAAATTGCCCTCAGACACAACGTCTATGCAACATTCATGCCAAAGCCATTACCGGACCACAACGGATCTGGTATGCACTTACAACTTTCACTTTTCCGTGGTGAAGTAAATGCCTTCCATGAATCAGGAGGTGATTTGCAAATCTCCGATGTAGCAAGGCACTACATTGCTGGTTTACTTCAACACGCACCTGAATTGATGCTTGTAACAAATCAATGGGTTAACTCATATAAAAGACTCGTTCCCGGGTATGAGGCGCCTATGTATGTGACTTGGTCACCACATAATCATTCCGATCTTGTAAGGGTTCCTGCACATAAACCAGGATCTGAAGACTCTACACGTATTGAATATAGGGTGCCAGATGCTGCAACCAACCCATACCTTGCATTTTCTGCAGTACTTGCAGCTGGGTTAAAAGGAATTGCTGAAAATTATTCATTACCTGAACCTGTTCTTAGTTCAACTGAATCGCTCTCTGCAACAGAAATCGCTCAGATGAATTTAAAAGTTTTACCTGCATCACTTGGTGATGCCATTGAACAGTTTGAAGCTTCTGAATTAATGAAGGAAACATTAGGTGAGTATGTACACAGTACAATAGTCGCCAATAAGAAAATTGAATGGGCTGAATATAGATCTCAGGTCACGCCATTCGAACTTTCCCGTTATTTACCAATGCTCTAATCAAATAACATATTCTTGCAAACTCATGCACACACATAATGGTAGTGACATCATGGTATATGTATAATCGTCCGATAATCGAAAGGGGGCGTAATGGCAGAAGAACTCGACGACTTAACTGATGAAATGAAAGCTGCAGTTGGTGCAGAAACATCGAGGGCCATCTACGAAGTAACAACACAAGGAATACGTACATTTGCACGTTCTGTTGGGTACACAGATACCAAGTACTACGATGAGCAAACCGCTAGAAATGCGGGATATGATGGACTACCATCACCTCCTGGATTTCTAGGAATGCCCATCTTCGATCCAAATAGTGGAGGTAGACGTAGTGAAATATTTACAAACCCCTTCACAAGAAGACTTAACGGTGGCACGGAAGTAGAACCGATAGAACAAGTATATGGTGGTGATGTACTCGAAGCAGTCACACGTATCACTTCTTTAGAATTAGCAAATGGCCGTCTTGGACAGATGTTAATTCAAAGTAATGAAACTATCTATACACGAAAAAGTGATAATACCGTCGTTGCCAAAACGCGTGGCACCGGTATTTCATATTAACCGGAGGAAACTATGTCGGAACAAATTTACTGGGATGATGTTACAGAAGGACAAGAATTTAGTCTCATCGAACCGATGGATTCGCAACGCTTAGTGATTTGGGCTGCTGCGTCAGGCGACTTTTACCAAATACATTATGATGACAACTATGCAAAAGATAATAAGCTACCTGACATCATCGTACATGGTGCATTGAA
>DBSW01000060.1 GCA_002306745.1 Dehalococcoidia bacterium UBA1332
CACTCATTAGTCAACGCTTTGAATGGCAATACCTTAGGACTTCATGACATCGCAATATCCGAACATTTCGCGCATGGAACCGATCGTGCAATGGGTATGGTCCGCTCGGACAACTGGAAACTCTGCTACGGACATGGCAGACCACCAGAACTCGAGCTATACGATCTTACTGCAGATCCGAATGAGTTTAATAATCTAGCTAATTCCCCAGAACATTTAACAACCCAAAATCGTCTACTAAAAATACTTCTCGATCAATGGGGGGATCCTGATCTACTAACTGCTCGTATTATTCAAGATCAAGAAGAACGCGAAATCATTCGAAACGTAACAGGTATAGGAACAATTTTTTAAAACTTTGCTACATAGTAAGTGCGTGAAAAAATTTATTCATGTCAACTAATAATTCGGTCAATTCAAATCTAATATCTGATCTTTCCAACGCTGTAGGAGAACAATATGTAATATGGCAAGCCGAAGATCTGTTGGTTTACGAATACGATGGATCGATCGATAAAGCTACTCCACAGGCTGTAGTACTACCCGAAACTGCTGAAGAAGTGTCTGAGGTAGTAAAAATTGCAAACAAGCATGGGGCATACATCGTAGCGCGAGGCGCAGGCACAAGCTTATCGGGCGGTGCCGTACCTTTACGTGATGCAGTGGTGATAGCTCTAACTCGTCTTACAAGCCTTATTGAGGTTGATGCCAAAAATCGGATAGCTATCGTTGAGCCCGGAATGATCAATCTCCATCTGTCACAACGAGTAAGCCACCTAGGGCTATTTTATGCCCCTGATCCAGCGAGTCAGAAAACATGCACAATAGGTGGAAACATAGGTGAAAACGCAGGCGGACCGCACTGCCTTGCACTAGGTGTCACCACAAATCACGTCCTCGGCCTCGAGGTTGTTCTTGCAGATGGATCACTCAACTGGTTTGGTGGCACCGAGCGAGAATCGACCGGTTACGACTTACGCGGCGCATTTGTCGGCTCAGAAGGCACCCTAGGAATTGTTACCAAGATCGCCGTGCGACTACTACCCAAGCCGGAGACTATACATAGCATGCTCGCTGCATTCACAACTATGGATGCTGCTTCGAACACAGTCTCAGCGATCATCGCAGCAGGGATGATTCCATCTGCGTTAGAAATGATGGATCGAAAAACAATCGACGCTGTTGAACCGTTTTACAACCCTGGCTATCCCGCCGAAGCAGAGGCCGTACTTATTGTCGAAGTAGATGGCCTATATGAAGCCGTTGAAGAACAGACAGAAACGATTCTATCTATTTGTAACCAGAACGGTGCTATGGAGATTCGTGAAGCAGATGACGAGGATACCCGCACAAAACTGTGGGAAACTAGAAAAGGCGCGATTGGAGCATATGGGACTATCGCACCAACGTACTATCTGGTCGATGGAGTTGTTCCGCGAACCAAGCTTCGCCAGGTCCTTCAACAAGTAGATCAGATCGCGGCAGAATTAAACGTTACAGTGGCAAACGTATTCCATGCCGGTGATGGAAATATCCACCCTGCAATCCTGTTCAATGAACAAAATCCGGATGAGGTCAAACAAGCAATCCTAGCTGGATCAAAAATTCTAGAAGCTTGTGTTGCAGCCGGTGGAGCGCTGTCAGGGGAACATGGAATTGGTATTGAGAAACAGGCATATATGCCGCTCGTGTTTAACGAAAATGACCTAGAAGCAATGTCGAGATTACGAACGGCCTTCATAGGAGAATCGCCTGATAACGAGCCTATAGGTGTACCTTCTTTGGGAGAACGCTTCAACCCCGGAAAAGTATTTCCAGGTGGGGCAATTCACGGCGAAGCATATGGGATAACATCTGAATCATTCCGCTCAACAGGTACCCAAGACTGGCAATAATCACTGAATATTTAATCACTTACCGCGCCCTATTTTCGCTAAACTACTGATCCTCAAGCATCAGCAGATTTGAACGATATAATCGACGCTCGAAACCGCTTTAGTGCTAACGGTATAAATTAGGAATCGCCGTGCCATCAACATCAGGCAAAGTAAGAATCGGAATCATCGGTGCAGGTGGTTTCGCCAGAACGCACATGGAGCACTTTGCCAAGCTCGATAATGTAGAAGTGGTAGCTGCGATGCGGCGCAATTCTGAAGCCCTGTCAGAATTCCAGAAAGAGTGGAATATCCCTTATGGGTTCACTGACCACAGAGAGATGCTCGAAATGGGCAACCTTGATGCCGTAGATATCATCACTCCCACCGATTCACACAAACAGATTAGCCTCGATTCCATCTCTGCAGGCAAGCATGTCCTTTGTGACAAGCCACTATCACTGACAGCTGCTGACTGCAAAGAAATGCTAGACGCAGCCGAAAATTCCGAGGTCATCCACTCCACCAACTTCAATCAGCGTGGAAACACAGCGATTGGCAGGATCAAACGCTATTTAGATCAGGATTTTGTCGGTCGAATCTATCACGCCAATATATGGTGGGGTATGTCGCATCAATACGACGCCCGACCAGAAACACTTTCATGGCGCTTTCAGTCGGAGCATGGCGGCGGATCCGTTTACGAACTTATTCATGTGTTTGACATGCTCAGATTCATTAACGGTGAGGTAAAGCGAGTAGTTGCTTCGCTCGACACCACCAACCCAAATCGACCAACGGCAGACAATCCAGAGGGAATCGACGTAGACGTTCCAGATGTATCCGGCCTGTTATGCGAGTGGCTCAATGGCGGACTTGCGGTAGTGCACACCTCATTTGCTTCTCGTGGCACTGACCCTGATGGCAAGACGTCTGCGCGGGTTGAAATTTCGGGAGAAAAAGGGAGAATCACCACTGATGGCCGGTTTAGCATTCAGGGCGTCACAGGTCCAAATGGTCCGTTGGCCCAGCTTGAACCAGGACCGGAGTATCCTCAACCTTACGAAAGATTCATAAACGCTATCGTTGCAAATGATCAGTCGATGATTGAAACGAGTTTTCACGATGGATTAAAAGCCGCAGAAATCGTTGACGCTGCATATCAATCATTTCACGAATCCAAATGGGTTGAACTGCAACATAGCTAATACACACAACAAAAATACATTAATGGAGATCATGGCATTCCTATCGAATATGTAAAACTAGGACGTACCGGAGTTAAGGTATCTAATCTATGTTTGGGAACCGACAACTTTGGCAATGAGTGGGGCTGTGACGAACAGACCGCACACAAAATTCTTGGTACTGCGATAGATGGCGGGATCAATTTCATTGACACGTCCAATTCCTACAATGAAGGAAGATCAGAATCTATGATCGGCAACTATCTCAACATGTGCGGCCAAAGGGATAGCGTCGTAGTTGCAACCAAATACCGTTCTAGAGTTGGCACTGGTGTAAACGATATAGGCGCTTCTCGCTACCACATAGTCCGAGCCGTGGAAGAATCATTAAGGCGACTTCGAACCGACCGAATAGACTTGCTTTACTGCCATTCTTGGGATGAGGAAACCCCTGTTGAAGAGACACTTCGAGCAATAGATGACTTAATCCATGCAGGAAAAGTTGTCTACGCAGGAGCCTCTAATTTTCCAACATGGATACTCGCAAAAGGCCTATGGACCTCTGACGTTAAAAATCTATACCGCTATGAGGCTATCCAGAGTGTATTCAACATCCTTCAACCGGGTATCGGTAGAGAAATGATAGCGTTCGCAAAAAAGCACGAAGTTGCAGTGATCCCGTATTCTCCTCTTGCAAGCGGGATGCTTACGGGCCAACACGGCTCTAACGGCAAACCTGTACCCGGTTCCAAATTCGATTTACGAGATGACTCAAAGGGAGGTGAGCTAAAGTCCAGATACTTCAACAAAGCAGTATTTGATGCAGTCGAAAAATTTACTGCTATTGCCGAAAAACACCAACAACCTGCGATCCGCTTAGCTCTACAGTGGGTCTCAGAATTTTCGGGAGTGACGGCACCAATATTTGGAGCTAGGACGATCGAGCAAATACAAGGAATACTAAATGCCTGGTCTGAATCCGCCCCAATTGAAGCAATGGCTGATGTGCAAGCAGTAGCCGATGCATTTGAAGCGCAAACACCTATGTTTTACCCACCAAAATCGGGGGAAGCGTTCGGAATATTACCAGTCTCAATAAAATCTCATGGAATTAACTAGTTGGAATTCGTAAACCTTGGCAATAGCGGGCTAAAAGTCTCTGAATACTGCATTGGTGCGGACAATTTCGGAGGACAATCCAGCGCTGTAGATTCTGTCCGAATTATGTCTACAGCATTCGACGCGGGTGTTAATTTTATCGATACTGCAAATTCTTATTGCGATGGATTATCAGAAGAAATTATCGGTCGATTCATGAAATCTAGGCGATCAGAGGTCGTTCTGGCAACTAAGGGTAAAAGCCAGATCGGAAATCATCCCAATGATATCGGGGTGAACAAAAAATATGTAATGCAAGCGATAGACGATTCCCTTAAACGTTTAGGCACTGACTATGTCGATCTATATCAGATTCACTCCCCCGATTTAACGACGCCCATCGAGGAAACGGTAGAAGTTTATAACGATGTAGTTCGCGCTGGTAAAGCACGATACATCGGCGTCTCAAATTTCTCAGGATCAGAACTAATGGAGGCTATATGGGCGCAGGACAAGAGAGGATTCACTAAATTCAGCTCCGTTCAACCAAGATACAACTTGATATACCGAGAGCCAGAACGAGAACTGTTTCCAGCCTGTATAGATCAAGGTGTTGGAGTGATGGCATATTCACCACAGGCAGGCGGATTTCTTCTAGGTAAACATCGAAATTTCTTAGCTGAAATGCCCAATGGCGGACGATATTCTGATGACTTCCGTGCTTCAAATTTTTACAAAACCACTTACTGGAATGAGCAGTCATTTGCCGCTATGGAAAAAATCATAGAAATAACCAAAATTTATGGCATTTCGCCAATGGCGTTGGCACTCAGTTGGGTACGATCAAATCCGGCTGTTTCAACTTGCATCGTTGGTGCAAGAACGATTACTCAACTACAACAAAACCTATCTGCATGGGATGAATCTATCCCCTTTGAAGCAATCCAAAAAGCAACTGAAATCTCCGATTACTTGTGGGCCACAGCACCATGGAAGCCGCAGATTCATAATATTCCTACGCAACGAACATTTTCATCAAATAATTAGGCAAACATACACATCGTGAATTACTCGGTAGACGGCCTGACACCCAAATCAATAGAACGCCCCGAAACAATTAATGAACTTTCAGATGTGCTATCAACCGTTCATTCTCATGGTCTTTCGGCGATACCCTTGGGAGGTAGGACACGAATAAAGGTCGGAAACATACCATCCAGTTACGATGTAGCGATCGACCTATCAGGTTTTATAGGTAAAATTGAACATGAACCTGGTGATATGACTGTCGTCGTAAACGCCGGAGTAACCCTATCCACTCTCAACAAACTTCTGGCTGCAGAAGGTCAACGAATGCCATTCGAGGTTAGAAATCCTGATAAAGCCACTATTGGGGGTTCAGTTGCATCAAATGCCCCAGGACACAGACAATCATCGACCGGAGGAATCAGGGACTGGGTAATCGGAATGCAAACAGTATTGGCAGATGGCACAGTCACAAAAAGCGGCGGTCGGGTCGTTAAGAACGTACAAGGTTACGAGATGCATCGACTCAACACCGGAGCGTTTGGAACACTAGGAATCGTCTCTCAAATAGCGTTCAAGTTAGTACCTATTCCAGCGGAGCAACAGACAATCATCGCATGGTTCGATGATGACAAAACAGCGGCAAGTGTTGGCATGAGTTTCGTCAACGGAGTGTTTATGCCTGAGGCAATAACACTCGTATCAGGTCCGGCTGCAAAACGTGTCGTAACTGCAAATGGAGAATCATTACCACCAGACAATATTTGGGCGCTTTTGATCCGTCTTGGAGGTGGCGTACGCTCAGTAGAGCGGCAAGTGAACGAAGTAGTCGGGACAGTCGGATCTCAAGGAGCTTCAGGATTTTCAGTTCTAGACGACAGCGAAGCAAGTAAAACATGGTCCGAGCTAGAGGTCATTCATAAACAAGCAGAAATATCAGCACGCTTGATTTCACGCCCATCAATCGCGCTAACCACAGTGAGTTCAATAGAAAAACATTTAAAAATAAATGCTGATAGCGATATTTCAGCAGTGACAGATTTAGGATTCGGATCAACAACTATCACAGCAAATCCATCAAATGATGCCGAGTCTCTAAAGGTGGCGAAGCTAATTAATAATCAACTATTAGAAACCTCTGGGTCTTTTGTAATTGAAGCGTGCCCGTTATCCATAAAACAGGAAATGGACGTTTTCAGCCATGTCGGGAACTCGATAAATTTAATGCGGCGAATAAAACATGAATTCGATCCAAATTACACACTCAATCCTGGACGATTTGTTGGGAAGATATAGTTCTTTATATGACGTACAAATCAAACCGAAAAATAGTTGGAACACCCGGAACTTTCCTTGGTTTTTCCGGACCGCACGCACCAAAAAATGACGATCTATATAAATGCGTCCACTGCGGCTTTTGCCTTCAGGCCTGCCCCACATACATAGAAACAGGTCTAGAGTCTGAATCGCCACGCGGTCGAATTGCACTCATGAAAGCGGTCAACGAAGGGCGTTTAGATATGAGCCCATCCGTTGTAGGTCACTGGGACCTATGCCTTCAATGTCGAGCCTGCGAACTATCGTGCCCGTCCGGTGTGGAATACGGAAAATTAATGGAAGCGACACGAGCACAAGTCGAACAGCACACCAAACGATCTTTCACAGAACGAACAGCTAGATCCATTGGTTACAGGACTCTCCTACCTTCGCCGTCTAAGCTCCGCCTAGCTGCTAACGCTCTTAAGCTTTACAAGAAATCAGGCATGCGAACCATAGCCAGAGGAACCGGGTTACTAAAATTATTACCTGGCGACGCAGTAATGGCTGATGAGTACTTACCTGAACTGTCGAAAAATTACTTCGTGCCCAAAGGGCAGGTGTATCCCGCAAAGGGTGTCCGCAAAGCCAAAGTTGCAATGCTAGCGGGTTGCGTGATGGCTCTAACTCACAGCGATACGCTTGAAGCAAGCGTGAGGGTGCTAACTCGCAATGGGATAGAAGTCCATTTGACTATAGGACAAGGCTGTTGTGGTGCTCTCAACTCCCATGCTGGAGAGACAAAAACTGCAATAAAAATGGCTAAAACAAATATCGATTCATTTTTAGCAATCAATCCAGATGCAATTGTCTCGGCTTCGGCAGGATGTGGCGCTGCAATGAAAACATATGATGAACTTCTCAAAGATGATCCAGAATATGTTGAAATAGCACGACGAGTGGCAGAACTCACAAAGGATATCCATGAACTGCTGGTCGAATACGATTTCGAAGCGCCCGTCAAACCTTTGAATGTCACTGTAACGTATCAAGATCCATGTCATCTTTCTAATGTTCAGCGCATAACAGAAGCTCCACGAAAAATTCTCAACTCAATTCCAGGGTTAACACTTGTTGATCTCGGAGAAGCTGAAATGTGCTGCGGATCAGCAGGCACCTATTCAATAACTCAACGAGAAATGTCCAGTCAACTTGGCAAACGCAAGGCTAGAAACGTCATAGAGACCGGTGCGAAAATAGTTGCAACCGGTAACCCTGGTTGCGCAATGCAGCTAGATTTCGCCCTAAAACAGATAGCTAAAGAAGACGCTGAAGTTCGAGAGACTAAGGTTCGTTATGTGGTCGATTTGCTAGACGAGGCCTACACAGAGTAAATCGGAGACGGCTTCATCGCAAGCTGTGAGCTCGCTGCCGCCATCGCTGCGCCATTTGCAACCTCAAAACCGTGTTCCGGTAGAACCTTTTCAAGAGCGTTTAACAATGCGAACACATTCGCTGGAACACATGATTCACCCATAAGACCAACACGGACTACATCCCCTGCAAATTTTCCAAGTCCTCGCCCTACCTCTATGGAGTACTCATTCAATAACTGGTTTCTAAGTTTAATGTCATCAACACCTTCAGGTAACTTAACAACTGTCAGCTGGTCTAAGCGATCCGATTCAGGCACCGGCATTTCGAGATTGAGCGCTTCAAGACCGGAACGCAATGCTGCAGCATTAGCTTCATGACGCTCCCAACGAGTCTCAAGTGTTTCGTTTAGAGCCATTCCGACGGCCTCTCTTAAACCATAGATCATACTTACTGGCGCAGTGTGATGCGCCACATGATCCGAACCCCAATAATCGGCAATCAAAGATAAGTCTAGATACCAAGAGCTGGGTGGTTTTGGTCTGTTGCGAATGTATTCAAGAGCGCGTTCCGATAATGCGACTGGTGAAATTCCAGGCGGCGCTGCAAGACACTTTTGTGATCCGGCGTACGCATAATCAAGGTCCCACTCGTCAAATTTGAGCTCACAGCCCGCGAGAGAGGTCACAACGTCGGTCATAAAAAGAGCCCCTGCCTTGTGAGCCAATCTGGCAAATTCTGCAATTGGGTGACTTGTTCCCGCAGATGTCTCTGCATGAATTCCAACTACAAGCTGGGTGTCCGGGTGTTCATCCAATGCATCCGCAAGGACCTTTGGATCCATTGATCTACCCCACTCTGTTCTCAGCGGTACAACATTGAACCCAATGCGCTCTGCCATAATAATTTGGCGTTCACAAAAATACCCATATGAACAAACAATTACTGTATCTCCGGGCGACGCTAAACTGACTAGACCGGCTTCCATTCCAGCTGATCCTGCACCTGCAACGGCAAAAGCCCGTTGATTGGTTTTGAAGATTTCACCCAGCATACCGCTAAGTTCATCAAGGATTTCAAAAAACGCCGGATCTAGATAACCGACAATCGGAAGAGACATCGCACGCAGCACACGTGGGTTTGCAGAGCTCGGACCAGGACCCAATATCACTCTTTTGGGAACGGTAAGTGGCTCGTATCGTTGTCCGTTATTCACTTCTAGCGCCAACCTCGTTACTTATGATTTTTCGAAATACGTCCGGAACCGTAAAAAGTATCGGACACAAAACAGCTACCTGAACATGTAGAGAGTCACGTTAACGTTAAAGGTTACAACTCAATTAGACAAAAACGTATTACGAAGACTATCTTAGTTATGATCTTTATAATTTTGCACCACGGCTCTACCCTCCTGTAAAACAACTTGATCAAACACTCTTAAGTCAAAGTATTCACCTACCAAAAAACGTACGCAATTAGAACGGAGCAAACAGAATGGATCTCGGACTAAAAGGCAAAATTGCCATTGTCACAGGCGGCAGCGATGGAATTGGAAAAGCGGCGGCGACAGCACTAGCTAGCGAAGGAGCAAATGTTGCTATTGTCGGGCGAACTGAAGCCAAACTGGATGCAGCAATTCAAGACATAACACC
>DBSW01000181.1 GCA_002306745.1 Dehalococcoidia bacterium UBA1332
GGAACTGTGATGTTCGGCAAGCCAGTATCTTGTATAACCCATTTGCTCAGCTGCTATTGCAAGTTGGATTGTTGCATTTATTGCATCATGCGCGGTTTTCCCCGAACTGATAGGAGATTGGTCTAGTATCGATAGTTTCAACTGGTTGCTTGTCGCGATTGTTTGGTTAGGTTTTGAATTATAGTTAAATGTATGTAGGTTCAAACTTGAATCTTAACTTACCAAGCCACTGATTTTTCAGTGGCTTGGTAAGTTAATTTATTGGTGGAGCTGGAGGGATTCGAACCCTCTACCTCTTCAATGCCATTGAAGCGCTCTCCCAATTGAGCTACAGCCCCTGTTTCTAGGTGGTCGGCTTTATACGACAATGCTTGTTCATTCCGACTAAAAAATCGTAGCACAGAGGTGAATATATTTCGTTAATGTGTTTGGATTATTCAGGCTAAAGCAAATACACTATGGAGTAGTTTGTCAATCTAATAAGAGTCTGGGTCTTCTTCGTGTTGCTTATAGTCGGTGTCATCTCGATATGAGAGCCCTTTTTCTAGATTCAAGTCGCATCCAGCGTCGTCCTGTGGTTCATAGCCTAATATTTGTCGAGCTTTTTCCAGTGAAAAGATGTTCCAGTAATTGTCGCTCATAGCAAACACTACTGTGTACATGAGATCATCTGCAGCATCGACAGCCTTCACATGGATTTGGGCTGTGTCACGATGTGATAGCCACATTGAAAGACCTGCAGGCGTTACTGTTGGATCGTCATCAGAAATAGTCCATCCGATGCGAATATTGATCGATGATATGCCGTGCCATTCTGAATAGTAGCTACCGAGTCCTTCAGCGTAACCTTTCGATGCTCCGTAGTATCCATCCGGTCGGAAAGGAACGGTTTCGTCGATTTTTTTGAATTTGCCATGATCGATGCCGTCGTATTTGCCAGCAAGAATAGATTTGTAGGGCTCGTCTCTGTAGAAACCACCTATCGCGTGTTGTGAACTTCCGAATACTACTCTTTTAACTCCAGTAAGACGCGCGGCTTCATATACATTGTAGACGCCTATAAAATTGTTTCTTAACGCTGAAGCCCATTGCGCGTTTGCGCTTCTATCTGCTGCGAGATGTACGACCGTATGTTGCCCTTCGAAGGCTGGAATGATTGTGTCAATATCGGCGATATTACCTTTGAAATTATGAGCATCATCTATTCCTGAGGTTCCGTACCTTGACAACGATGACAGTTCGTATCGATCTTGGAAATCATCTCGCAAGGCGCTTCCTACAAGTCCACTGAGTCCAGTTACAAGGACCTTTTTTTTATTTGTCATCAGTGCCACCTCATGTGAAGATGCTCCAAAAGTAAACAGCTAGCGATGTCGCGATCAAGATGTTAGCCGAATCCGTTTAATGTTGGTGAGTTTTGAGGGTTATTGCGGGGGTGGGTTGGATGAGTTTTTTGCTTTTATTGCGTGCCATGCGACGAATAAGAGACCGCCGCAGAATACTACACTAATCCAGCTTATTGTCCGATCAACTGCCACGAGGCTGAGTGCTTCGTTGTCGTTTAAACCGAACAGAATTAGCAGACCAATCATGCCTCCCTCTACAAAGCCGAACCCACCTGGCGTCGGGATTGTAGTGAGCATTGCATTGGCGAGTGCCGCAAACATCACAATGCCGAATGATATTTCAATCCCTATTGCATCAGCTACAAAATAGAATCGTGCAATTTCTAATAACCAGCCTATAATTCCTAACGTTATCTGAGGTGGAAGCCCTTTACTTGAGAAGCTTCCAAGCGTTCCTTTCTGGAAATTTAAAAATGCATTTTGGAATCTATGTGGAAGCGTGTTAGCGACTTTGGATCCAGTAACTCGCATCATAATGAGGGTTAATATCAGCGACCCTACCAGTGCAAATGCGGCAAATACTACCCAGCCTGGAACTTTTGAGTCCCCTTCCAGAATCAGCCAAATAGCGGCCGATAGTATGAGTATTAGAACTGCAGCCATGTCTTGGACTCGTTCAGCTAGCACGGTACCTAGACTTGAAGGGAAGTCGCTTTGAGATTCACGTGCTAAAGCCCAACCCCTGTAGGCATCGCCTAATCTTAGGAACGCTACTGAATTCGCAAACCATCCCATTAGAATGATTCCTGATAGCGTTAAAGTTCGTGGAATACCTACTCCGTTGCGACCGCCAATGTTGGCGGTTGTTGCTATTAGACGCCAGCGGAGTCCACGGAACCAGAAACTAAGATAATACAGAACTATAGCTAAAAGATATTTGATTGGATCCACACTTCTTATGTTGCTCCACACTTCACTCCAATTCAGATCGAAGATACGTACTAAAGCGAATACTAGAAGTGATCCACCGATTGCTATAGCGCTTAGTGTAGGAAGTGAAAGCACCCGTCGTCTTAGTGTTGCAGCGCTCGGCATTATTTCTTCAGCGCCATGCGGTGTATTTGGAGTTTGGGGAGTCAATAATTTGATTGGATAAAAACTTTATTGATTTTGCAAAGTGTAACTATGTGTTTTGTAGATTCCATGTCGCTATATCAGTGGTGATTGGTGTGGAACACCTACCCTACGCGGGAATCTCGATGGCGTTTCACAGATTTTCATCCAGTAAACCATATCGTCCGGGAGCGCAGCGCCAGGGTTTTTAATTTCTATAACAATTGCTGGAGCAGCACCAAGGCATTCTGCTGCAACTGATGCTTCTTGAACTTCCGTTGCAACTCCACTGCTTTTTGGAAGAATCACTGTTCCTCCGATCTTTGCGAAAGGTATCGTGAGTTCCGCTAGCTCTGGTAATCTCGCAACTGCTCTGGCTGTAACAACGTCGTAGCTTTCTCGGTGGGCACTATTTTGACCTAGGTCCTCTGCTCTTCCGTTTATCACTTGAATTCCTACTAATTTTAGATCACTAATTACCTCTTTAAGAAAATTGGTTCGTTTTTTTGTGGAGTCTAAGAGTGTTATTTCTATATCAGGTATGGCAATTTTCATGACTAAGCCTGGCACCCCTGCACCTGATCCAATGTCGATAGCATGTTTACCAGTGAACCATTCTGGTGTTGGGACTGAACCTCCAGCAGGTGATAGCACCCTGAGTGAACGAATAATTAACTCTTCTCGAATCTTTACATGTGTTTTGTGTCCGGTAAGGTTGAAGCGTTTGTTGTGTATTTCGATTAGTTCGCAGTAACGTTGAAACCTAGCCTGCTGCTGTAGGTCTAGGTGTATTCCGACTTTTCGCGCTGCTTCAATAACTGATTTCAAAGTTGTTCACACAATATATGCGACTGGGAGCTGATTTTTTGCCGATGCATTAGATTGATCGGTAATGTTATAGGTAACTGATTGAAATTCGATCTACATAGTGTGTTTTTATTTCCGTGTTTTATTCACAGTTAACTCTGTTGTTTTGATAATCCGTATAAATAGCGCAAGTGGAACTACAATTGACCATTCGAATAGCGGTACTTGCTAAACAGGTACCAGACCCAGAAATCCCTCCGTCACAGTTCAACATTGATGAATCTGCAAAAAGTATTATTCCCCCTAACGGTGTTCCACCCGTAGTCAACGGGTTTGATTTGAATGCAGTTGAGGGAGCTTTGCAGCTAAGAGATTCCGGCGCTGAAGTTGAGATAAGCATTATTTCTGTTGGCGCAGAATTTGTTATGGATGTAATGAAAAAGACACTGGCTATGGGTGCAGATAGATTAATTCTTGTTGATGATCACAACCTAGATAAGATTGATGCTGCAGCAACGGTTAAGATTCTTTCAGCTGCAATAAATAAGGATGGTCCGTTCGATCTAATTATTGGTGGCAGACAGGCATCAGACTGGGATCAAGCACATGTGATTATAGGTCTTGCGGAAGCTTTGAAACTACCTCTTGTGTCTCTAGTTCAAAAGCTTCAGATCAATGAGTATGGAATATCTTTGCATAGGGTGGTTCCTGATGGATATCAGGTTATTAATTCCAAAATGCCTGCTGTTTTAACTATAACTAATGAACTTGGCGAACCAAGATATCCAAATCTTCGAGGCATCATGCAAGCGAGTAAGAAAATTCCAGATGTGTTGTCACTTGCTGATTTAGGACTCTCTGCCGAAGATCTTGTTCCAAAACTTGAATTAAGCAAACTTTATGTTCCAGAATCTAATCGACAAGTTGAGATTGTAAATGGCGACGACGATGCAGACTCAGGTAAGAAACTTGCTCTGCGAATGCGTGAGGAGAAGTTGATCTAATGACATCTGTGCTGTTGATTGGCGAATGTGACCAAAACGGTGAAATTACTCAAGCGACACTTCAGGCAATAACCGCTGCAATGGGTTTAGATGATCCAAGAATAACCGCTGTGTTTCCTGGACGACCTCCGGAATTAGCAAAGCGTCTTCCAATTGACTCAATAGTAATCGCAAGTGAAGTTACTGATTCTGATGATGGCATCTTTGAACAGGCGACTGCTGACATATCCTCTTTATTGTTGGCGAAAAAACCAGATGTTATCTTGCTTAGCAAATCGGATTTAGGATCTATTGTTGGTGCTAGATTAGCGTTTAGGGCTGACATAGCGTTTGTACCAGATTGCTTAGAAATTTCTAACTCTAAAGGGCAGCTTACTGTTATTCGTCCAGTTTATGGCGGTAGTGCGCTTGCTGAGTTTATAGTCCCTTCTTATCCGGCTGTTGTAACTCTTCGTCCAGGGTCTTATTATCCTGCCGACGAAGACGGCGCACCTTCTATTGATTCGATTGAATTTCAAAATGTTGAACCATCAGCTTTAGTTGTTGACACTGTGGCTGAGGTAAGAGAAGGCATAAGACTCGAAGAAGCCAAAGTAGTTGTGAGTGGAGGTCGTGGATTGGGTGGGCCTGAACCATTCAGTGTTCTTGAGAACATTGCGGATGAACTTGGTGGAGCAGTGGGGGCGTCACGAGCGGCATGTGATGCTGGTTGGATAGATCATTCACATCAAGTTGGACTGACAGGCAAGTCAGTTAGCCCAGATGTATATATTGCTGTTGGTATTTCCGGTGCTAGTCAGCACATGGCTGGGTGTTCGAGTTCTCGCGCGATTGTGGCTATTAATACAGATCCTGATTCGAATATATTTCGAGAGGCTAGATTTGGTGTGGTAGGTGATTGGGAGAATGTTTTGCCATCATTTCTTGACGCGGTTAGAGAACTTAAAGCTTAATTACTGTAAATTGCCACTGTAATCTATAGGCGACATAATCTTATTTACGCGCTGAAGCGGTGAGTCAAATATCGAGAGGTAGTAGGTTGGACTTTGGTTATGGAAGCGGAGTGGATGGAGTATTTAAGTTCATCTCTAACGCGGATGTTATGGCTGTTTTTTTTCCAAAATTTGGACAGTCGGTTGTAATAGATATTCGTGTTAAAGACGGCGAACCCCCATTAATCAAGGTTGTTCCAATGGCACGCTCTATTGCTGATCGACTTCGTTCGATTAAGCGTATGCGACCAGGGCTGCCTCGCCCTCAAGATATTGTTGCGGTGCCTTGGGTGGGTTATGTCGAAGCTATAAAGACATCGGGGCTATGGGATAAAATTGCCGATAGAATTGAACAGTCAGGCTATGTCGAAGCTTTGGATAAATTTGAGCAGTCATTTGATGAGTTAGTCGGTATGGAACGCCGA
The DNA here is from genome assembly GCA_002306745.1 of Dehalococcoidia bacterium UBA1332. Taxonomy (GTDB): domain Bacteria; phylum Chloroflexota; class Dehalococcoidia; order Lucifugimonadales; family Lucifugimonadaceae; genus Lucifugimonas. The sequence continues at coordinate 5,688 of DBSW01000181.1, forward strand.
GAACTTGCTCAATTGATTATGGGTGATCATTATGAAACCCTTTGGGCTCGCCCATCTGGATAAAGGCGATATATATCGGATGATTTTGTTCAGACCAAAGAGCAGATTGTTGAGCTAGATTAACGAACCAAAATATCTTCATTGAGCGACCTTTGTTTGCGCTTTTACTGAATGGTTTCAAGCGATTGTTTATGTGGACTATCGGTTCGCTGTTGTTGCTTGCGTTTAACGTACTGCATTGCTTGATTACTTTCCCTATTCGACGCCAATCGAAGTGGATTTTCAGATTTTTTCTTGTGTTTGTGTTGTTTTTGGCGTGGCTTGTTCCTAGTGGAGACAAACGGTTTGATACGCCAGCTGCAAAAGCTTCTTTAGATCATGGCTACGGACTTGTTTCTTGGGAGTTCGAGAATTTTTTTGATAAATGGTTTCATAAGGCTTGGACGGTATTGCCTTGGACTTCAACTTCACAAGAAGACCGTAAAGTAAAACTCGAACGCTATTTAGAATTAATTTCAGAACTCAGAACAGCTAGAGACCAACTACATAAGGTTTCATCGTCTGCGGTAGTCGATCCCAGCGCTGTTGACGATGCGCAACGTAATTTCAATCGATTGCTTATTGAACGAGATAGGATCAGAGATTTCGTTGAAGAATACTTAGAACAGATGATTACAAAAATTATGCATTCTCCGGATGTAAATCTTTTTTCGTCTTTTGTTTGGCCACCAGTTGATTTTCGGATCGGTGACCCGCCTAAACTTCTTGTCACTTCAAGTCGGCATGAGATTGTCAGATTAGAAGATGTACTTATTGATCCTGATATTTCGGTTACGGATATGGAGAAAATAGAAAATCAGTTGATAAGTGAAGATGATGTTTCAGCGGTCGTGATACAGACCGGAGGGTTAGCAAGTTACCCAAATGTGGTTCCGACCACGGACCTGAAACCTTTGCTTGAAATTGCTGCACATGAATGGCTTCATTCACATCTTATTTTTTATCCGCTGGGGCAGGCTTATTTCTCTGGTGGTGACATCAGGTCAGTTAATGAAACTCTTGCTGATATTTTTGGTAGAGAAGTTGGAAATAGAGTTTACTCAGAAGTTACTGGGGAACCATTCGTCCCTCTGGTTCGACCTGAGACGGCATCGAAAAAAAGATCAAACGACGACAATCATGTGCTGGATGTAGAAAAAGAAGAGTTTAGTTTTAATATGTTTATGGCTTTAACGAGGACGAAAACTGATGAACTTCTTGCGCAGGGTGAGGTAGAAAAAGCTGAGGCATATATGGAATCAAGGCGCGTTGAGCTTCTTGAGCATAATTATCGGATTCGTAAAATAAATCAGGCTTATTTCGCATTTCATGGAACTTACGCGGAAAGTCCCTTTGCAGCTACCCCTATTGCTCGCTATTTGTGGGACTTGCGGATGCAGGTTGGTTCTATAGGTGAATTAATCAAGTTAATGCGACCTATTGCAACATATGAAGAGTTTGAAAAGTTGTTGGTACAGCGAGGGGTTGATCTGTCCGAATAGTTTTAAATAGCGTCAGATTTAGCTAGGATTTGTTATTCACAGTTATACTTAAAGAATGATGATTTAGTTGTAAATTCTATTGGTATGAACGTAGACTTTGTTTTATTGCAGAGTAAATTGGTATATGACAAGAAAAACTATCCAACACATAACTTGATCACAGACTGATATTAGGAGATGCGATGGCGGCGTCAAACGATGACACGCAAGTTGTTGATAATAAAATGTATCGACCCCCACAGCAGCAAGAAAATCAGGTAACCCTTGATGAGGTGATCGAACGTTTTAAAGCTTCGTTACCTAATATTCCAGGTATTGGTGGTGGTGGGTCGCTGGGGCTGATATTTGTAGTATTGATTGTGATTGGTATTGTATGGGGGGGCACTGGTTTTTATACGGTTGGCCCTGACCAGCAAGCTGTTCTTAGAACGTTTGGTCAATTCCAAGGTACTGCTTCCGGTGGTTTGCACTGGCATTACCCAGGTCCGATTGGCAAGCGAGATGTTGTTGCTGTTACTACTGCAAGGCGTATGGAGTTGGGATTCCGATCGGGTAGTGATGGATTTACAGTCGCACAGTCTGTGACAAATGAGTCGTTGATGATCACAGGAGACGAGAATATTGTTGATGTTCAGGCTGTGGTCCAATACAGAATTTCAGACTTGCAAAATTTCCTATTTGAGGTAGATGACCCAGGTGATGCGGAACGTGGTATTGCTCCCGGCAGCCCTGATGGTCGAACCCTAAGGGATATTGCAGAAACCGCATTGAGGCAGGTTGTGGGTGCTAGAAACATCGATGATGTTTTGACAACCGAGAAAGAGCAGGTCCAGACCGAAGTTCTATTAAAGATGCGCGAGCTTGCATCTGAATACAAAACTGGAATTGATGTCCTTCAAGTCCTTCTTCAGAACGTTAATCCTCCAACTCAAGTTCAATCTGCATTTGAAGATGTGGTAAGGGCTAGAGAAGACCGTGAGCGACTCATTAACCTTGCGGAAGCATACGAAGCAGCGGAAATTCCTAAGGCTACTGGTGAAGCGGCTCGAATTACTGAAGCCGCTGAAGGTTTCAAGCAGGGTCGTATTGCACGTGCTCAAGGTGAAGCGGATGGTTTCGAGGCGATTCTAGAAGGTTATTTGCAGTCTCCAGATATTACTCGTCAGCGCCTCTATCTAGAAGCGATGGAGGATGTTTTGCCTGGTATCAAGAAGTTCATACTGTCTGACTCCGGCGTGCTTCCGTTCTTGCCTTTGGAGGGTGGAAGTACAGGCCTAACCGGAGTAGGAGGGGGACAGTAATGCGAAAACTCACTATCCCACTGATTGTGATCATCATAGCAGCTTTGATCGTAATACCTCAGACGCTTTTTGTTGTTGATGAAACTCAGCTCGCTATCGTAACCAGATTTGGTGAATTTAAGAGAGATCACACTTCTCCTGGCTTGCAAGTAAAAACACCGTTTGCTGAACAGGTAACACTTTTCGATAAACGGCTGTTGCGTGTTGATGTTGCACCAGCATCATTACTTACATCCGACAAGCGAAATCTTGTTATAGATTCATATGCTCGATATCGAATCGTGGATCCTCTTATCTTTTATAAAAATTTGCGTAATGAGGTGAGCGCTAATTCACGAGTTGGTGACATAGTCAACTCTCAGCTGCGTCAAGAAGTAGCGCAAGATCTTCAGGATGAGGTTATTTCGGAAAAACGCGAAAACATCATGGATCGGGTTACGGCTGCAAGTAACCTCATAGAGGTTTCGCGAAGTGATGTGATCCGTGACTACGACGGCTTGACCGATCCGTTTATTACGGTTCGCTTGGATGATGATCCCAAAGATGATATTAGGTCTAGGCTTGCCACAGATGCAGAGATTCAAGCGTTAGTTACTGACGAAAACGCTTTAGCATCCGAAGGACTTGAGGCCACATATTTTGCCAGTGTCAGAAAAGCACTTGGAATCGTGATCGTTGATGTGAGAATCAAACGCGCGGATTTCCCACCTGACATTGAGTCTAGTGTTTTCTCACGAATGGAAGCGGAGCGTGAACGAATTGCTAGTGGTCTTCGAGCCGAAGGTTCTCAGCGTGATGCCGAGATAAGAGCGGAAGTTGATCGCCAGGTAAATATTATTCTGGAAACAGCTCAGGGTACTTCAGCTTTGCTAAGAGGAGAGGCAGAGCAAGAGGCAATCACGATCCTTGCTCAGGCACTTGAAAAGGATCCTGACTTTTACGGTTTCCGTAGATCTTTAGAAGCATATAAAGTATTTTTGGATTCACAGACAACTGTCATTTTGGACCCAGATAGTGATTTGTTGAAATTTTTAGAAGACCCTAAAAGTAATTAGATAATCACTGACTACTTGAATTCAATTCAGCCCTGAATATTCAGGGCTGTTGTTTATTAACTTATACAGAGTTTTTAATTTGATATTTAGCATTGAGAACTTGATAAGTTCGTAAACGATCACTAACATGGTGTTTGTTCAATCGCACTAAGGTAATTTTTTCAATGGCGACTCACTTACGTTTAGATCATCAAACCCGTCAACACCAGATTGTCGAAGCGGCGCGTGATTTGATAGCGACCGGAGGTGTCCATGCTCTCACAGTTCGAGGTATTGCATCTAAAGTCGGCGTAACAGAAGCAGCTATTTACCGTCATGTGTCATCCAAGGAAGAAATAATCCTTCTCTTGATACGGGATGTGGAAGAATCGTTGTTTCAGGCGATATCTAGGGCGACACGATCTGATAGGCATGCTCTTGAGCGATTGGAGCACATGCTAGAGCTTCATGTTTCTTACGTGGAGCTTAGGCAGGGAATTTCTTTTGTCGTTATTACCGAAGCCGCGCAGTTTGAGGAGCCAAGAGTCCGTTCAGCTGGACGCAGACTCGTTGAAAAATACTTATCTCTTGTTGCTGAGATTATTTCTCAAGGTGTTGACAAAGGTGAAATAGATCACACAGTGTCGCCTGATGCTGCCGCAATGATATTTTTTGGCATGATTCAATCTGCAGTTACTAGGTGGCTTTTTGACCCGTTGAACCATCCACTGGGTGAAAACTCGGTCTCTATGTGGAAATTGTTTCGAACTTCGCTTGAATTCTCGGATGAAGATGCTGATCTGCACCATAAAGATAACGGCGGTATTTGATATGACTGTGATCACAGTGGACGGACATATTGGTGCTGGTGCACATGAATTAGGTAAGCGCGTTGCGAAAATGGTCGACTTTCAATATGTTGACAGAATTGCATTGCCACGTTCGATGGTTCAAAGTGACCAAGCGTCAGTACGTGGATTTACTGATCGATTTTGGTCTGTTGTGGAAAGAGCAGTGTCTGGGTTTGCTCTTGGTAATGCTGCTGGCGACCCTTATTTTAATGTTCCCGAGGTTCTGATACTGCCGCTGACTTGGGACATTACTGGTCCATCTGAGCAACGCGCTAATGAATCACTTAATGACATTTCTGGATATGACTCACTTTTTGATGATGGTAATGCTGTTCTAGTTCATAGAGCCGGTTGTTTAGAAGTTAGTGTCAGGCCTGCCATTAGAGTGGGTTTGTTTGCTTCGTGGGAGGACCGTATTTCACGGATAATGAAACGTGAAGGGTTATTGTCTGAGGCAGCGGCAGAGGATGTAATTCATAGACGTGAGGTCCTTCAACGGAAGTATTTTGGTGATCTGCATGGTGTTAACCCTGAAGATCGCAACCTGTACGACATAACAATCGATACAAGTTTAGAGACTATTCCTTTAGCTTCACTTAAAGTTGCACGTTTTGCGCGTCAGGTACTTGCGCTAAGTTAGGATATTGCTTGTGGTCACTGCTCTCACTTTTGTTAGAGGACAAGTGTGAGATGCTATCCCGATGGCGTGCTAATAATTACCAGGAAGGATCAGTTGTCCTTCCTTTATCTGATTGCTGATATTAGTTATATCTTTCGGACTTTCTATGCTGGTCCAAGCCATATCTGAGCGGAATGCTGACAGTTTGCCCTCTGTAGCAAGGTCTTGAAAAGTTGAGGTTTCATGGTCTCCTATATCGGGTAGTAGCGACTCAATACCCCTATCGAATACGTATACACCTGCATTTATCCAAAATGGTAGACGTCCTTTTTCAATGAATTGTGTCACGATGTTTTGGTCATTTGACTCAACAACTCCGTACTGACTTGGGTATGGTACCAGCATCATTGTTCCGGTTGCTTGAGATTGCTCATGCAGCTTAATCATTGGTTTTAATGATTGATTGGTGATTATATCGCCGTTAGCTACCAGCACGACCTTGGCCTCGATCGGAACATGACCAAGACCTTGTTTTAGTGCGCCACCTCTCCCTAACGGGGTATTTTCGTTTGAATAGTGGGCAGTTATTCCATGCTTAGATCCATTTCCGAAATATTCCTGGATCATTTCACCCATGTATCCAGTAAGAAAAACTACGTCCGTTACCCCTTGAGCGCGCATCCATTCAACCTGATAGCCGATGATGGGTTTGTTGTTAATTTCGACCATGGGTTTTGGTCTATTGTCTGTTAAGGGTCGGAGTCGTTCCCCACGTCCTCCGGCAATGCTCAATGCAAAGAATCGCTCTGTCATTATTCCTATTATCTGTTTTGCACAACGGAGATTTGCCACACCATGCGGTGAAGGTTATCAATCGCCCATAAGTGCTTGATTGATTAAACTTTGAGAATTGGACTTAATTTCGCCAGAGGTTACCAAATAGCGTCCGCTATCCTACCAAGTAGACCTTGCATGGCCCGTCGGTCTTCGATCTGTTCAGAAGAATCGAAAGACCCTCGTGAAGGGTAGATGCCAGGTGACTGAACAACTACTAGATCCAGGCTCGGACAAACCCATATATGTTGGTTCCCTGCACCGCTAGCTGCAAATGAATCTAAGGGTAGATTAGGCCAGACTTGTCCTTGGTCATTGCACCAAAAGCCAAGTCCATAAACATGACGCTCAGCAGGTTCATTTTCTAGAATCTCTGTTGACACTTTTGTTGCTTTTTCGATCCATGCAGATGGGATAATAGAGTTTCCATTCCAGTCGCCCTTTTTGAGCCATAGCCAACCCAATCGTGCCATATCTCTGGGTGTCATTTGGTAATTTGTCATGTAACCGAAAATACCAAGCTTAGCTTTCGGTTGCATATTGAAATTTTTATACGTCCAAGACCATCTGCCACCGATTGGATCCCTTATTTTCCACTCTGTGAGTGTTCCGAATCCGCCACCTCGCTCTGGGAGTGATGTTTTGTATAGGTTGTAAGCCGATGCGATAGCGTGTGTGAGGATGTTCATTCCGAATGTCTGGTAGTTAAATACCTGTCCACAATTTTCGCCAGGTTTCATATAACCGGAGGTATTACCGATTAACTGTCGAAAGGTGATATCACTGTTTTCCGGGAATACATATCTGCCTTCTTTCGGGCCCTCACCAGGGCCGACGTCTAGCATCTCAGGGTAGTAGTTTGCTACTTGGTCGTTTTCGGAATTAATTACACCTTCTTGTATCGCAATGCCTAGTACCGATGAGAATGTAGATTTTGAAGCTGATGCTTGGTTTGCTTTTATTGTTGGATCGTATCGAAAATTCCATTCAGCAGCGATTTTTCCATGTCTGATAATTAGGATACGGTAAGGTTGGTCGACCGCAATTTCTGATTGATACCTGCCAGCTTCAGCAAGTTTATATCGGTCTATGCCTAATTCTTCCGGGTTAGCTGATTCCCATTCTTTATTTGGGCATCCGATTAAATGCCTTGCTTTAGGCTCGTTATCTGGAATATTCATTATTTGTATCTGAGTTTAAATTATCGTTATTTATACTGTCTCTCACGACCTTCGCAATTTTGAAGAGCCTTAATGTGTTTGGTTTTTCGAGTTGCATTCGATTGGTGATGTAGGCTAACGACATATTATGGGTAAGGCTGCACCATCCAGTGGAAGTTGCCATTCCGCCGTGTCCAACGGTGTCATTCATGTTTGTGCTGGCATACTGGTTGGGTGGATTAGACGGTAATCTAACCCCATAGCCGACCCGTGAAAAATTGCCTGATGCCGGATCTAGCCCTTCTGCTTGGAGTGAGGTTATTTCACAGATAATTTCTTCTGGCAACCATGGGACGCCATTGATCCGTCCTTTTGCCGAGATAGCGGAATAGAATTTTGCCACATCATGCGCGGTAGTCATTAGCGAACCCGCCGGCATCAAGGTTTGTGACCAAATTTGAGAGTTAAGTACTTTTAGAATCGCTTTGTCGGTCCAGTCGTTTGCGCCGTCAACTTGTACGATTCTGCCAAAATCGGCTTCGTTGATTGTGAAATAGGTGTTTTTTAGTCCAAAAGGCAGAATCACTTCACGAGCGAATGCTTCTTTAAACGTAAGACCGGAAATTCTAGAGGCAATTTCACCAACCAGCCAACCAAATGTTCGTGAGTGGTAATGGACAACGGATCCCGGCTCTGTTGTTGGCGTCATGTCCTCGATGTGTGAAATAACGCGTCCCCAATCTCGGTAATCCGATGTTGGGATAGATTCATGTGAAGCTAGCCCGGCTGTGTGAGATAAAATGTGTCCAATTGTGATTTTAGACTTGCCATGTGTTCCGAAATCTGGCCAGAACTCCGCAACTGGTGTGTTCCAGTTGAAGTGACCGCGTGCCTTATATCGCCAGAGCACTGCTGCTGCGAGTGGTTTGCCCATAGAAAATACTCGGAATAGTGGAAATGGGTGTTTCGTACCACGCGTTAGATTGATAACAAGCTTGCCATTATTGAATACAGCCAAGTTTGCAGCTGAATGTAGTTCATTGGAGAACTGCTCGTCGAATTCGTTTTGGATTTTGTCGATCCCTGACTGTGATTCAGATTGAGTCATACTAAATTAGTTATCTGTTGTGTTACCAAATTCAAATTTGATTGCATACCAAAACAGTTGTAATAGTGCGCTGTGTTGGAAACAAAGATCTTGTCTCTTACAATTTTACTTACTAGCTTTTGCCTCTCTATCTCGTGGTAAAGTGACGTTTTCGATGAAGTTTGTCATTTTTGGCATAGAAATTTTTTAGTGAGATTCTTTTGACCACAGAAATTCGTAACAGTGCAGATGATATAGAGTTCAGACAATTCGGGAAAAGATTTCGAAAAGTTGACGGTGATGACAAAGTTACTGGACGAGCTCAGTTTGGAGCGGATTTTACAGCGCCAGGTTCTTTGTTTGGCAAGATTGTGCGAAGCCCATATGCTCACGCAAAGGTCATTGCTATTGACACATCTGCGGCTGAAGCTTTGCCTGGCGTAGAGGCAGTATGTACAGCAGCAGACTTTCCTTCTGACGTTTCTGGTGATCTGGATACCGGAGAAGTAGAGATCGGCATCCAGTTTATGGCTAACTTGATCATGGGTAGACGTAAAGTACTTTTTGAAGGTCATCCCGTTGCAGCAGTTGCCGCAAACGACTCTCACATAGCCGAAGAGGCAGCTCGACTTATAAAAGTAGATTATGAGGTATTACCGGCCGTAACTGATCCCATTGAGGCGATGTCGCCGGATGCTCCACTACTTCATGAAGGTCTTGTTGCAACTTCATTATCTGGATCTGCGGATACCCCAAGTAACATTGCAGGTCATATGGAGGGCGGTAAAGGGGATGTCGAAAAAGGATTTGCTGAATCAGATGTAGTGATAGAGCGCACCTATCGAACTGCACTCGTGCACCAGGGATATCTTGAACCAGAAGCAGAAACAGTCCATTGGCGCGCTGATGGACATATAGATGTATGGGCGAACTCACAGGGATCCTTTCCACTTCGTCAAAATATGTCTAACTTGCTCGGAGTGGAAGTTAGTAAAATAAAGGTAACCCCTCTAGAGGTCGGAGGTGCATTTGGTGCAAAAAATACACCCCGTGTAACTCCTGTTGCAGCAATTTTATCTCGTAAATCGGGTAAGCCTGTCAAAATTGTTCTTACACGTGAGGAGGTTTTGAAGGCCACGGGTCCAGCATCTGGTGCAGTTGTCACAGTGAAAGTTGGTGCCACTAAAGACGGGGTGTTGAAAGCCGCTCAAGCACGATTGGTTTTCGGTGCAGGCGGCTTCCCAGGGTCACCTGTACTACGCGGTATGCAGACAATATTTGCTTGCTATCAACCTGAGAATTCGAGAGTAGATGCTTACGACGTTGTCACTAATGCCCCTCGTGTAGCTGCTTATCGTGCTCCAGGAGCCACTGTTGCGACGTTTAGTGGTGAATCTACATTGGATGACCTTGCTCATGCGATCGGCATGGATCCAATTGATTTTCGAATCAAGAACGCAGCGAAGACCGGCGATTCTAACGTTGATGATGAGGAGTACACCCGTATCGGTATTGTCCAGATGCTTGATGCAGTCAGAAAATCTGATGAATACAATCGTCCGGTAAAAGTTAGCAAGAATGGTTGGCCTGTGGGTAGAGGTGTAGGAATAGGATGGTGGCCATGTGGTATTGAGATTTCTAGTGCACGTTTGATGGTGAATCATGATGGTGGGGTTGATGTGACAATAGGTGCAGTCGATTTGCACGGCGTGCGTACCGGTACTGCTCAGGTCGCAGCCGAAACTCTTGGGATTGAACCGAATGAAGTAAATGTTCATACAGCGGATACTGAAAACATCCCATATACCGGTAATGCCGCAGGATCAAGGATTACTAGAACACTTAGTCAGGCTGTATACAAGGCAGGAGTGTCTATTTTAGATCAGATGAAATCCAAGATGGCACGAAGATTCGGTGTAGAAAAGGAATATGTCGAGTACAAAAATGGATACTTTTTTGCTCGAGACAATCAGGATTCAAAAGTATCTTTTAAGGAAGCAGGTTCCGCTGTGACCAAAAATGGTTCCAATGTTGTTGCAACTGCTTCAAATGATCCTACCATGCGCTCAGCGAACGGCTATGCAATGGCAGTGGCTGATGTAGAGGTAGACCCAGATACTGGAAAAGTTCAACTGACAGACTTTACGTTATTTCAAGATGTTGGGAAGTGCGTGAACCCCACTCAGGTTGAAAATCAGATGCAAGGTGGCGCTGTCCAAGGGATTGGTTGGGCGTTATCAGAAGAATATGTCTACGATGATCAAGGTCAAATGCGGAATGCGTCATTCCTTGACTATCGAATGCCGACAGCATTAGATTTGCCAATGATTAACACAGTCATTCTTGAGACACCAGCTGATGACGGTGCATTCGGTATTCGGGGTGTAGGAGAACCTCCGATAATTCCACCACCAGCTGCAATAGGAAATGCTATTCATGACGCTATAGGAGTTCGAATGAATCAATTACCTATGAGCCCAGAGAGAGTGTTTGAGGCAATGAATCCTTAACCTTTGCGAGCGCCTTGATACTTATTTAGTTAGT
>DBSW01000026.1:0-2808 GCA_002306745.1 Dehalococcoidia bacterium UBA1332
GGCAACCTGGTAAGACTTCGAAAGTCCGCTAAAAGTGACGATCAAAATATCTTCAGCGAGTGTTGCAGTGGGTTGGAAGTGGCTCTCATCGAATAAAATCTTGTCGTAAATTTCATCAGAAAAAACCACCAAATTGTGATTTCGCGCCAGTTCGATAAGTGATTCCAGTGTCTTCTTGCTGTAGACCGAACCCGTTGGGTTGTTAGGGTTGATGATCACGATCGCTTTCGTACGCCTCGAGATTTTAGAGCGTATGTCATCGAGATCGGGTTCCCAGCCAGTGGACTCATCGCATAGATAGTGTTTGGGCGAGCCTCCACAAAGAGACGTGGCAGCAGTCCACAAAGGAAAATCGGGTGCCGGTATAAGAACCTCATCTCCATTGTTGATCAATGCTTGAAGTGCCATGACAACCAGTTCGGACACTCCGTTACCGATATACACGTCATCTGGATTGAGCGTAGGAACTTTCAGTAGTCTATAGTGTTCGCAAACGGCTTCTCTTGCCGATAAGAGGCCCTTCGAATCTGAGTATCCTTGTGAGTTTTTTATATTACTTTCGACTTCGTGCAGAATGTGTGCGGGCGCATCAAAACCAAAAGGAGCTGGGTTACCAATGTTAAGTTTGATGACTTCATGGCCAGACTCCTCAATCTCGTATGCCTTTTTTAAGACGGGTCCCCTTATGTCATAAAGTACGCCGTCGAGCTTTTGCGACTTTCGGATCTCTGCTCTGATCTTGTTACTTGTATCTGTCATTGATCACCTTTATTTTGGTCCTGAGCAGGCTTACTGGTTGCCGGTGGCGTTGATTAGATTGAGTAGGGTTATAATACAGGATCATTGATCTGTTTAGTGAGGACAAAGATGGAAAAAATCGTAAAAACCGAAGAAGAGTGGAAGGCTCAGCTAACAGAAGAAGAATATCTTATCGCAAGGCAGGCGGGGACCGAGAGGCCCTTTACGGGTATCTACTGGGACACAGAAACTGCTGGAACATACAGGTGTAAATGTTGCAATGCGCCTCTATTTGACTCCGATACAAAATTTGATGCCGGGTGTGGTTGGCCGAGTTTCTTTGCGCCGCTTGACGAGGACTCAGTGAAGACAAGAGAGGATTTGAGTCTTGGGATGCGCAGGTTAGAGGTGCTCTGTAGTCGTTGCGACGCGCATTTGGGGCATGTGTTTCCTGACGGACCTCAGCCAACGGGCTTAAGGTTTTGCATGAATTCCGCTTCGCTGAGTCTGGAAGAGTTAAATTGAAAATTAGTCCAAGTGCGAGGAGAGCCAGATGGGAATAAGTGCTTTTGCTGAAAATCAGCCCGAGAAGGTCGCCTACGTCATGGCGCAGGGACAACGGCAGGTTACTTATGGCGAACTCGAGGCCGCCGCTAACCAAGGAGCACAACTCTTTCGTGATCTAGGACTAAAGCGGGGCGACCACATTGCGATATTGTTGGAAAATCACCCATTGTTTTTTCAAATCGTTTGCGCAGCTCAGCGCTCCGGCCTCTATTACACAACGATTAGTTGGCGCCTCCAACAAGAAGAGGTCGAATATATTGTTAAGGATTGTGAGGCCAAGCTGTTTATAACCTCGAAGAGTCAACTAGCGGTCGCGGAGCCTCTGATTGGGAAGCTATCAGATGAGCTGAGCTGCTATATGCTGGACGGTGTCGCGCCCGGATTTGAGTCATGGGAGGAGGCGGTAGCCAGCAGATCTAGCTCGTTGATCGACGATCCGAGTTTTGGCGGGCCGATGCTCTATTCTTCTGGAACTACAGGTTATCCGAAGGGCGTTAAGCGACCGCTTAGTGAAGAACCCTATGAAGATAAAGAAGAAGTATCGATGATGCAGATGCTCTACGGGGCTACGGAGGAGTCGATCTACCTGTCTCCTGCTCCGCTGTATCATGCGGCTCCTATGACCTTCACCATGAGCTGCTTGCAGTCGGGTATTAAGGTCATAGTAATGGAGCATTTTGATCCAGAGCTTGCGTTGGAAGCGATCCAGAGTCATAGCGTGACACACAGTCAGTGGGTGCCAACCATGTTTGTGCGTATGTTAAAACTTCCCAAAGAGGTGCGGGAGGGGTACGACATGAGTTCGCTTCGCTGTGCGATACACGCCGCGGCGCCCTGTCCGATACCGATTAAAGAAGAGCTGATCGAATGGTGGGGCCCGATCGTCTTTGAGTATTATGCTGGCACTGAAGGTAACGGCTTCGTTCAGTTGAATTCTCAGGAGTGGCTCGATCACAAAGGTTCTGTTGGGCGTCCCCTGAACTGTCAAATACACATCTGCGATGATGAAGGAAATGAATTGAGTTCGGGAGAGCCCGGCACCATCTATTTCGAGGGCGGCGGAGAGTTTGAGTATCACAACGACAAAGAGAAAACTCTGGGTTCGCAGCACTCAAAGGGCTGGACTACTTTGGGCGATGTGGGTTACCTGGATGAGGAAGGTTACCTCTATCTGACTGATCGCAAGCACTTCATGATCATCTCAGGAGGGGTGAATATTTATCCGCAGGAGGCTGAGAATGTCCTGATTACCCACGAGAAAGTGATGGACGTCGCAGTTTTTGGCGTTCCAAACGAAGATTTTGGGGAGGAGGTGAAGGGGGTTGTCCAGCTCAAGGATCATAGTGAAGCCAACCCGTTGCTTGAGGCTCAGTTGATTGATTACTGCCGGGAGCGTCTCTCGCACATTAAATGTCCAAGAACGATTGACTTTAGGAAAGAACTGCCACGGCATCCCACCGGAAAACTCTATAAGCGCTTGTTAAAGGACGAATACTGGAATTC
>DBSW01000026.1:3145-3421 GCA_002306745.1 Dehalococcoidia bacterium UBA1332
GGCTAGCTACCTGGAATTTAGTAGGTTGGCAGGAGAGTATTGGTCTGTAAGAACCCTGGCATCGGTATTCCAATCGGGTTGACCATCTAAAGCTTCGAGAATGTCTTGTGCGTAATCAGCGATAGGAACGTTGAACTTTGCCATACGTGGGCCGTATTTTTTTGCTCTGCTGACAATTTGTGCTCGATCAATGGGCTCATTCGGCGCCAAGAGAATACGGTTGTTTGTTTCTGGCCTCTTAAAGTTGAGCAAAGGATCAAATACCGAGGCGTAAGT
>DBSW01000161.1:0-247 GCA_002306745.1 Dehalococcoidia bacterium UBA1332
TTCAATATTCCGATCGTTACTTTTGTAGATGTCCCCGGATTCATGCCCGGAACGCACCAAGAGTACGGTGGTTTAATCCGGCATGGAGCAAAATTGCTTTATGCATACGTCGAAGCCACTACGCCGAAGATCACAGTGATACTGAGAAAAGCATACGGTGGAGCCTATATCGTAATGGGATCCAAAGAGATGCGTACCGATGTTAATCTGGCATGGCCAAACTCTGAAATAGCAGTTATGGGGCCAG
>DBSW01000161.1:564-17735 GCA_002306745.1 Dehalococcoidia bacterium UBA1332
TGAAATAGCAGTTATGGGGCCAGAGGGTGCCATTAATGTGATACGGCGTCGCGAAATCGCTGAAGCTGAAGATGTCGAAGCTAAAAGAGCAGAACTTGTAGCGGACTATCGAAATCAATTCGCAAACCCATATATCGCCGCAAATCGAGGTTATGTAGACGATGTTATAGACCCAGCGGAAACTCGACCAGAATTAATCAAAGCATTAAGAATGCTGGAATCTAAAGTTGACAGCATTCCTCCTAAAAAGCACGGAAACATTCCTCTATAGGGTCGAATCATTGCCGTATACAGCAAAAGAACATCACCCACGCAAATACGCTCCGAACATCGTCGAGCGAAACGTATTCGTAGATTCCGTCGCCCGTATGGCTGGCGAAGTGTGGGATTTCCACAATCGATTCCAAGTCGGTTCCGGTCAATTTGAGGGTAACAATCCGACAGAAATAGTTGCAAATCGAACAAACATATTAGATGAAGAGATTAACGAACTAGCAGAAGCAATAAGTCAAAACGAAGGGGATGACGCAGTCGCCGATGAAACTGCAGACATTTTATTCGTGGCTATGGGGCATGCAGAAGCTATGGGAATGCCTGGAATTGAAGGAATACAGAGAGTAACAGAGAAGTCAGCGGCAAAAACCAACAAAACCCATGCCATCCGACCAGACACTGGCAAAGTTCTACCGATCAAAGGAAAAGCACACAAGTGGAAATAACTGAAAGTCATTTCCGATCTTTCTAAACAAAAAACACCGCTAGTGAGGCACTAAGGAAAAGAAACTATGAAATTTAAAGTGACAGTTGTTGGGTCGGGATTCGTAGGAGCGACCACGGCACAAAGAGTTTTCGAAACCGGCTATGCCGACGTAGTCCTTGTAGATATCGTCGAAGGTAAACCACAGGGCATAGCACTCGACATGCTTGAATCAGGTCCAGTAATCGGAACTGATGCGCAAGTCACAGGCGCAAACACCTATGAGAAAACAGCGAACTCTGATGTCGTTGTTATCACAGCAGGCCTGCCCCGCAAACCTGGTATGAGTCGTGATGACCTATTACTTACCAACATGAAGATAGTTGGCTCTGTCACCGAAGAAGTAGCAAAATATTCCCCAAACTCAATCATTATCGTGGTTTCGAATCCATTAGATGCAATGGTCCAGCACGCACTACATGTGAGTGGGTTTTCTAAAGAACGTGTAATAGGAATGGCTGGAATCCTAGACACTGCGCGATTCCGAACATTCCTGTCTCAAGAGTTAAATGTTTCTGTAACTAACGTATCTGCATATGTATTAGGCGGTCATGGGGACACAATGGTCCCGCTAATCGGCTCCACAACGGTAGGCGGTGTCCCAGTGGCAAAACTTATCAATTCCGATCGACTGGAAGAGATCGTGCAAAGAACCCGAGATGGAGGAGCAGAGATCGTCAGCCTACTAAAGACGGGATCGGCCTACTACGCACCATCAGCTGCTGTTGCACAAATGGTGGAAGCGATCTTACTCGATCGTAAAGAGATCTTACCTTGTGCTGCATACTTAGAAGGAGAATATGGCATTAGGGGACTCTATGCTGGTGTACCTATCAAGCTTGGCTCCAGAGGTGTAGAAGAGATCATTGAAGTAGAACTAACAGATACAGAATCAGCAGCCTTGCAAGCTTCAGCAGACTCCGTTCAAGAACTCGTCGAAATAATGGCTAAAGCGTAATTGCAAGATCGTGCTTGACCAACATACCCATAAATCATATGGGCAAATTAAGTCACGTTTTACAGCGCGCATGTCACTAACACATTAATGCCCAATCAACAGAACCATAGGGTGTAATTTACGGCTGCAATCAATACTTGACTCTATCCAACACTGATCAAACACCAAATAAGGGAACCAAAAACTTATGACAGGAAGGCTAGTCGGAAAAAAAGCTCTAGTGACTGCTGCTGCGCAAGGTATTGGGGAGGCAACAGCCCGGGCATTCGCTGCAGAAGGTGCGGAAGTATGGGCTACAGACATAAACCTAGAGAAGCTTGCGAATCTTGAAATAGTCGAAGGATTAACTACACGCCGATGTGATGTCACGGACGCATCTTCGATTGCGACCCTCTTAATTGAAACCGGTGCACCGGACATTCTATTTAACTGTGCTGGTTTCGTTGCCGTGGGCACTATACTTGACACATCCGAAGATGAGTGGGATTTCTCTTTCGAACTCAACGTGAAATCCCTGTACAGGATGCTACAAGCCTACTTACCTCCAATGATAAAAAATGGTGGTGGTTCAATAATAAACATGGGGTCGCTCGCATCACACTTGATGGGTGTTTCGGATCGAGCTGCTTACACCGCAACTAAGGCCGCAGTTATAGGCCTTACAAAATCAGTCGCAAAAGACTATCTGACAGATCACATACGCGTTAACGCTATAGCACCTGCAACAGTCGAAACTCCATCTCTTCAAGAACGGATCAATGCAACAGGAGATGCAAAAGCAGCACGGGCTGCGTTCATTGCCCGTCAACCGATGGGACGTATTGGAACTCCTGAAGAGATCGCTCACCTTGCCGTCTATCTTGGCTCTGATGAGTCCGCTTACACTACAGGTCAAGTACATGTAGTCGACGGGGCAATGAGCTTATAAATACAAACGCAATAAGCTGATTACTTAGTGATTTTATAGCCAAGGCTTTGCAAACAAGCAAAGACAGTTTGAAAAAGCAATTAGCCAATAAGAAAATTAAATTGCTATGCCAGTACTGGAGCATCCTTTGCTTTGCGAACGATCTCTTTTGTAGAGACGATGTGCTTCTGAAGCCCTAGATCTTTTTCACTTATACCCATCGCAAGTCCGATTAGTTGTGGCACATGGATTACAGGCAAATCAGCCTTATCACCTCGGACCTGTCTCCGCGCCTTAGGTTGATATCCATCTAAGTTTAGATGGCACAGTGGACATGGTGTAACCATTGCATCCGCACCTAGATCCTTTGCTGTCCCTGTATGATTCGCAACCATCTTCATAGAGTTTGCTTGGTTAATGAACAAAATTGGGAACCCGCAACACGCAGTTTTTCCAGCGAAATCTGTAACGTTACCACCCACACTCTCTATAAGATCTTCTAGCGAAGTCTCGCGCTGGGGATTGGTAGGAAACTCTAGTGCTTCTGAAGGTCGGACCATATAGCATCCATAAAACGGTGCCATATTTATGCCGGTCAATTCACGAGTAAATGTTTCACGCAATTTATCTAGGCCTATATCTTCGATCAAAGCCCATAGAAGGTGCTTAATAGAAGTAGTTCCTTTGTACTCTAGACCTTCTTCAGAAAGGTGACGATTGATCTCAGCCAGATATTCAGGATCCTGTTTAACTCGATGATTTGCCTGTGACATAACGCCCTGACAGGTAGAACAAAGAACCATGATCGGAAGCCCCATCTGTTCAGCCATCGCAAACGTACGAACGTTAAGAATATCGCCCATTTTTCGGTTTTTTTCTTGAAGAACACCTGCGCCAGTACATGCCGCTTTAGTCAGTTCTAAATGTTCTATACCAAGGCGCTTCATGACAGCTATGGCCGAGTCGTATAGTTCTGGCGCACCACCTCTCGCTACGCACCCCGGATAGAACGCATACTTCATTAATCTTCATCCTCCACTCGCTTATATAGGTCCTTCACTTTTTGATTATCTTCTGCTTTGTGAGGTAAAACTGGCGGTAATTTGCCCCGACGCATTGCAGCTAGACCAATAGGAGCAAGATCAAGCAATCTAGGAATGTTGGTCCATCCCGCTGAATCGATGGCTAGGCGGGTTTCATCAAGACGACCATTTTTCTTTACGGACTTGTAGAAAGATTCAGTATGATGATACCCAGAGGTATTGGTGTTACCTGCCATAATTGCATCTTCCCTAAGCTCCATGATCCGATCCATAGGAGCTACACCTTTTGGACAAACCTCCACACACTTCATGCAACGGGTACAGTCCCAAATACCGCCGTCCTCGTTATTAAGTTTCTCGAGGCGTTCTGAGCGCTTAGCATCTCGAGGATCCTCTGTGAATCTCCATGCCTTAGCAAGCGCTGCAGGACCGATAAAATTGGCATCAACCTCAAGAACCGTACAGTCAGACACGCAGCAACCACACATGATGCAGTTCATACTAGTTAACAAATTCTCCATGGACTCGTTCGATGCAGTATATTCACCTTTTTCCGGAACGAAACTCGGTTGAAGATATGGTTCTACACGATTAATTTGGTCGAAAAATGTGTCCAATGAAACAACTAAGTCCCTGACCACGTGCTGGTTACCCATTGGCTCAATAATGAGTTTCTCTCCATGCGGAGCAACATCGACAACTCGAGTCTTGCAAACGAGCTTGGCAGAGCCGTTCACTTTCATACCACAAGAACCACATATAGATGCTCGACACGCACAGCGCAAAGCTAAAGTCCCATCATTCTGTTCACGTACCTCAATTAAAGAATCAAGAACAGTAGAATCAGGGTGAATATCAACTTCGTACTCCTGCCACCAAGTTTTGCCACCGCTTTCTGCAGGGTCAAAGCGTTTAATTTTGAGATTTACTTTCATCGTTTCCGAATTAGCAGCCATTATTTAGTAAACCCTCTTTACTGGTTCCCATTGAGTGATCGTGACATCGGAGGTTTCTACACGAACACCATGCTCGGCACCGTCATCTTTATACATCAAAGTATGTTTAAGCCAATTCTGATCGTCTCGATCTTTGATGTCTGTCCGAAAATGAGCGCCACGACTCTCCTTACGAGTAAGTGCTCCAGCTACAACAGTCTCTGCGCAGTCGACCATAAATTCCAGTTCTAAGGCAAACATCAAATCGGTATTGAACACTTTTCCCTTATTTTCGATTGAAAACCCGCCAATTCTGGACTTGATATCGATCAAGTTCTCCAAAGCACCTTCCATAGAATTCTGGTCACGGAACACACCAATTCCTTTTGTCATTCCTCGAGCCATATCATTACGAATTGTTGCAACCCGCTCACCTTTGGGTCGATCTAATAGCGCCTGAATGCGAGATTTCTCATATTCTAGGTCGTCCTCAGAACTACTGTGACCACCTAAATTCTTGATGTATTCAACAGCGTGTACACCCGAACGACGACCAAAAACTACAGTGTCTAATAAAGAGTTCGCACCCAAGCGATTTGCTCCATGAACACTAACATTTGCACATTCACCTGCGGCATATAACCCAGGAATGATTGTTTCTCCATCTACATTTGTTTTAATTCCACCCATAATGTAGTGCATGCCCGGGCGAACTGGAACAGGTTGCTCAGCCATATCAATACCCAAGAATTCCACTGATACCTCCTGAAGATACCCGAGCTTAGCTTCAATGTAGTCTCGACCAAGATGTCGCAGGTCGAGGAGGACATTACCGTCAACTCCCCTGCCCTCATCTATTTCCGTCTGTTCTGCGCGCGAAACAACATCTCTTGAAGCCAACTCCATGTAATCCGGAGCTGTCTTTTCCATAAATCGCTCTCCAGAGGAATTGAGAAGATACCCTCCCTCGCCTCGAGCAGCCTCTGACATCAAAATACCAGTACGCGCAAGCGTCGTCGGGTGGTACTGGATCATCTCCATATCCATTAAGGGAACACCTGCTCTATACGCTAGGGATAAGCCATCACCTGTACAAATCAGCGCATTTGTTGACGGCTCAAACACTCGGCCTGCCCCACCAGCCGCCATGATCACAGCTTTTGCCTTGATCGTGTGCATCTCTCCACTCTTTAAATCAATTGCAACAACCCCACGACAAGCCCCATCTTCCACGATCAATTTGGTGACAAACCATTCTTCATAAACATTTAATCCAAGCTTAAGTGCCTGCTCATAAAGAACGTGGAGTATTGCGGATCCGGTGATTGCACCCACGAAAAAGGTTCGTGCAACTTTCTGACCTCCAAAAGCACGGGTACCCAGTTTACCGTCCTCGCCTCGGCTAAAAATAACACCCATTCGCTCGAGCTCTAGTACCGCTTCACCCGCCTCGCTTGACATCACTTCAACCGCATCCTGATCAGCAAGAAAATCGCTTCCCTTAATTGTGTCGAATGCGTGTCCTTCCCAATCATCACCACGATCAGTTAAAGGTGCATTGATACCACCTTGAGCGGCATTCGAGTGGCTCCTTACAGGGTGAACTTTAGAAATAACCGCTACATCGGCTTCAGACTTGGTAACCTCAACGGCTGCCCTGAGACCGGCCAGGCCACCGCCAATAATCAGGACATCATGTTCATACATAGGTTCGTCTCGTTTTGTGCTCGTGTGTGAGTTTCATTTGTTCTTATTTACGATAATAGGTTTATAGACATACTTTGCAATCAACAACGCTGCGATCGACATCTGATCTTCTAGTTCGCCAGTAGAAATCAACCGGTCAAGATCTTCGAAGCCTACTTCTTCAACAGCAATGTCTTCACCATCGTCTGACGGCAATACAGAGGGCACTAGATCAGTTGCAACAAATGTATACGTATACTCAGTCGAATATCCTGGAGCGACCCATGAACCACCAATCTGAGTTAATGTACCGGCTTTATATCCAACCTCTTCTTGTAATTCCCTGTGTGCCGTGATGTCTGGACTTTCGCCTTTTTCTATCGTCCCAGCCGATACTTCTAACAAGTAACGTGCCGCCGGGATCCGATACTGTCTAACTAAAAGAATTTTCCCGTTGTTCGTAATTGGTATAACGACCACTGAACCGGGATGCTCAACTATCTCACGATCAAACGCTGGACCATTTTCGAAGCGAGCTCTATCAACCCGTAGAGAAATTCTATTTCCCTCGTACTTACGCTCAACTGCAACAATGGTAGGACGTTTGGGTAGCAAAACTGTACCATTTTACCGAATTTAACCTACAGAAATATCGCCATCAAAAGCTCTTTCTATCGAACTTTACTACGTCTAGCGAGTATCTCCTGAACCCTTGCGTATTTCTAGACGAGTAGAAAGATAACCCCAAAAATCGGCCGGAGGCTTACGTCTTAGAAAAGATACGTAATCACCATCCTGGGTAATTGTAACTTTTTCTCCTGAACTTAATGTACGATCCAAAAATCCGTCTACGTTTAATGCCACATCCTCGTAGGCATCAACGACCAATTGAACCTTCGAAGAAGATTGTAATATCGCACCACCAAATTGACTCATGTGAGAGGCGATAGGCTTAACTAGAAAATCACGAGAGGTGGGATCCATGACTGGACCGCCAAGTGCGAGGCTATAACCCGTTGATCCAGTCGCTGTTGATACTACAACTCCGTCACCCCGGTATGTCGCGAGATGAACTCCGTCGACGACAGTAGTCACCTCTATAACTCTAAGAGTTGCACCACGAGCAACTGTAACGTCATTCAGAGCCATAATAGGATCTGTAACCCCTTTCGAAGTTGAGATGATCGCTTTGATCATAAAACGCTTTTCTAAACGGGCATTACCGTCAAGATACCATTCAACCTGATCGAGTGCATCTTCATTTTCGACTTCACTCATAAAGCCAACTCTACCCATATTTATTCCGAGCACAGGGATGTCTCTAGAAGCTGCGGAATGAGCTCCACGAAGAATTGTCCCGTCACCTCCAATAGTAATTATGAGATCGGATTCTGCGAGCTTTGAAGATTGCCCCGGCAGTTCGGATTGAGTGGATAGCCACCATGCCCGCCCAACACTGTGCTGATCTGCAATTGCCCGCGCCAGTTCACCGGCTGCTGCTAGTCCACCGTTATGAACAATTCCAATATTTTGGTATTTGGGCATTACAACTCAATTCCATCAGTTACACATTAAGGCTTACACCATACTGTGATCAACTTGCTTGTTTCGTGAATTGAATACAAACGCTACTAAAGTGCTAGGACGATTGGAAGAGCTTTACCGGCAATATCGAGCAACAGGAACGGTGCAATTCCGAACACAGCAGCACCAACTGCGGCAAAACTAGCAGCAACTAGAATCGGACGGTCAGCACTAAATGTTGATTGATCTGAGGCATCCTCAAACACTATGGCACGTATAACTCGAAGATAGTAGTAAGCAGCAATTACGGTATTGACTACTCCGACTACAGCAACCCACGTCAGATTTGCGTTAATTGCAGCACCGAACACTACAACTTTAGTCATAAACCCAACGGTTGGCGGCATACCCAAAAGCGAAAGTAATCCAAAAACTAAAAGACCAGCTAATAATGGCGAGCGTTTTAGCAGACCATTCATGCCTTCAATAGAGTTGTCGTCAGTGCGAGAAGTGATCGCGATGACTGTAAAAAACACAGCTAAATTAGTGAATGCATACCCAGCGAGATAATACAACACACCTTGAGGACCGGCTCCTGCCGCAGACAATCCAACGTGGTTTACTGGAACTGACGCTACTCCGACAAGAATATATCCCGCCTGCGCTATCGTCGAATACCCAAGCAATCGCTTGATGTTGGATTGCGATAATGCAAGGATATTTCCCAGAGTCATGGTTATAGCCGCCAGAATCGCAAATAAGCCTGACCAGTCTTGCATCAGGTTATCGCCGCCAAAAGCGGTATACATCACACGCATTAAAACTGCAAAGGCTGCTGATTTTGAAGCAACAGACAAAAAAGCCACTACAGGTGTTGGAGCGCCTTGGTACACATCAGGAACCCACATTTGCCAAGGCACAACAGCCATTTTAAATCCAAATCCAGCAGTAATCATTATGACTGCAAGCAAGACAGCAAACGACCCAAAAGGCACTCCTGCCTCAGTCGGCAGCATTGAGAGTCTTTCCATTATCACGCTTAGGTGAGTGCTTCCAGTGTAGCCATAAATGTATGCAAATCCATAAAGAAGTATCGCACTCGAAATCGCGGATAAAACAAAAAACTTAGTCCCAGCCTCAACTCCTTGCTTTGACCTGTGAATCGCAGCGAGGGCCACAATCGGAAGTGCGGTCAATTCGAGAGCGACGTATATGGTGATCAGTTCAGTAGCTGAAACTAGAACCATCATGCCACTTACAGAAAGAAGAATAAGCGACAGAAATTCTCCTCCGTAAGCCTTTACACGATCATTGGATATATATTTCACAGAAGCAAGAATCGTTCCAGCTGTAACAAGTAGCAGTATAAATTTGAAAAATAATGAGAACCGATCTGCCTGAAACGTGTCAAAAACAGCATCAGTAATTGAGGGATCGCCAAACCAGTTAAACCACAGATTTAAGGTCAATATCACTGGGGCGCTAAGACCAATAAACGCAACGGTTAGAACTTTAGACATGCTTCGCGTCATAAGATCGACGGCAATAACTAACAGAGCAAGCAAAGCCATAGATATTTCAGGGGACAGTAACCAAATGTCTTGCACAGTCATTATTTAAGCACCGCCTGAATACCCATATCAAACACGTCGGTAACCACTGATGGCCAGATTCCAACTATAAAAATGGGAGCAGCCAACGCAATCACAGGGATCATATCTACCCAGTTAGCGTCAGTTAGGCCATCGTATACATCATCCGAAAGCCCTGGATTGGCAGGCCGTTCCCCGAAGAAGACCCTCTGCACCATCCAAAGCGTATACCCAGCAGCAAGAACCACACCAAAAGCTGAGACAGCTGTCGCCCAAGGCCAAACGGAAAACGCTCCAAGGAACACCATAATTTCAGCGACGAACCCTGATAACGCAGGCAGACCTAATGACCCAAATCCTGCAATCAAGAAGAAAATCGCTATCAATGGCATCTTCTTCCATAGACCACCAAGATGCGGTATGTGTCGAGTGTGAGTGCGGTCATAAGATAGCCCAACCATTAAGAATGCAAGACCAGTAATCGTGCCGTGCGTAAACATCTGCAATGCGGCACCGTTGAGCCCGCCTTCGGATGTTTCTGAAGCAGACGAGCCTACCGCCGCAACTCCAAGCATGACGAATCCCATATGACTTACGGAGCTATAAGCAATAAGCCGTTTCATATCAGTCTGACGGATTGTAATGATCCCACCGTAAATTACAGATACTGCAGCAAGGATAGACATAGCGCCGGCAAAATCGTGAATCGTGAATCCCTGGGTTTCCTGGAAAAAACCCAAATTAATTCGTAACAGCCCGTAACCAGCCATCTTCAATAAAACCCCTGCAAGCATTACAGAAACAGCTGTCGGGGCATCGGTGTGAGCGTCAGGTAGCCAACTATGGACCGGCCAAAGAGGAAGCTTCACGGCAAATGCAATGAAAAAGAACCCGAATATAAGCGCTGCAGGTGCAGCAAGATTAGCCGTCGCTATAAGATCAGGAATTCCAACAATCGATTCAGCTCCACCTAGAGCTTCCGAAGGAATAGAAACCATCGACAGAGTATTGACTTCTGGGCTGACATATAAAGCCAGTATCGCAACCAGCATAAAAGCCCCACCAGCTAACGTAAAAAGCACGAATTTCATTGCTGAGTAGCGGGGTCGACCACTTCCCCATATTGCGATGAGCATAAACATAGGTATCAGCTCGAACTCAAAGAATATGAAAAACAGTAAAAGATCTAGTGAAAGGAAAACACCTAATACAGCAGTTTCGAGCAATAGTAACCACAAGAAATACTCTCTAACACGATGAGTAATTCTCCATGAAGCAAAAGAAGCTGCCATACCTAATATACCTGTAAGTAATACTAGGGGCGCACTGAGACCATCCACACCAAGAATGTATGAAGAGCGCAGGGCATCAATCGGAATCCAGTTTTTAAAGTAATCGATCATCTGGACACCACCAGCTTCTTGGTCGTATCCAAAGAAAACAATCGTGGTCAAGAAAAACGTGACCACAGTAGCGCCAATCGAAATCCAGCGAATCTGTTGATCAGCATTAGAACCGCGAGCGAGCGCCGAAACAATTAAAGCGACAGCCGCAGGCAAAAAAACTGTAAGCGTCAGCAAACCTTCAAACAAGGTTCACCTCAATTGCTATGCTCCGGACATATACGATTGTTACCGAACTAATTATCACTTGCTTTATCAGCCCCATAATATGAACGCTGCAATCACCGCGATCACACCCACGACCATCGCAATTGCATAAGTCTGTGTTTGACCGTTTTGAACGAGTGCGCCACTCTTGCCAATTCGGCTAACCCAATTAGAAATATGAACGTTTGCATTGTCTATCCAGTGTTCATCAATCCACCTGAACGCCTCAGCAATGTATTTATAAAATCCCCTACGAACTATTACGTTCTCGTACAACTCATCAAAATAATATTTACGAAACATCATTTTGTATAAAGGCTGAAATCTAGTTCCCATTTTTTCAGGTGATATTGACCCCTTTATGTAAATCAAATACGCGAGACCAATACCAGTGAACGCCAAAACAGTGGAAATACCTGCGACAAGAAAATTGAATTTTGGAGCGGCGCCTGCTTCATAAGCCGCCTTATGCCCATGCCCCTCGCCATCCGGAGGAAATACTTCATGATTTTCAACCGTGATGTAATGAGAAAATGCATGTTTATCGATCACTGCAACATCAACAACTGGATTCGAGAAAAAACCTATTCCGATAGCAAGCACTGCCAACAGCATGATGGGTGCAACCATCAACCACGGAGATTCGCCAAAATGCGAGTGAGAGTTACCAACAGGCTTAGGCAATCCATTCTCTTCAGCGTCATGCTCTTCCTTTTCGCCTCCTCCTTTCCATTCACCATGGAAAGTCAAAAAGATAGCTCGGAACATATAAAAAGCCGTCATCAGGGCAGCGATCAAACCAAGTAAGAGTACGATGTTGCCAGTTGTGCCTCCTGACTTCGCAGCGTGAGCCAGAATTTCGTCCTTAGACCAGAAACCTGACAACGGAAAAAGACCGGCTAGGCTCAAGCTTGCTATGACCATACCCCAGTAAGTACGGGGCATATGAACCTTAAGTCCGCCCATGTATTTCATATTAAACGTACCGGAAGCGTGATGAACCGAACCCGCTCCAAGAAACAAAGCAGCCTTGAAGAAAGCATGTGTAAACAAGTGAAAAATCGCGGGAGCGTACGCCCCAATACCGAGTGCCAGCATCATATAGCCAAGCTGACTCACTGTTGAGTACGCCAAAACTCGCTTTATATCGTTAGCAACTAGCCCCATAGTCGCCGCAAATACAGCTGTGAACGCACCAATAAGTGCAACCAGATCCATCACATTAGAATGCTGAAAGAGAGGAAAGAAACGAGCGACCAAGAATACTCCTGCAGTGACCATTGTCGCTGAGTGAATCAATGCGGAAACCGAAGTAGGTCCTTCCATCGCATCAGGGAGCCAATTATGCAAAGGAAACTGGGCCGACTTGCCAATTGCACCTGCCAGCAAACCAAGCGACACCCATGTAGCCACAGAAGCTACAATCGCACCACTTCCTATGGCTGTGTACAACGTAGGTATGTCCATGTAAGTCGAGTCTTGAGAGTATAGGTATAAAATTCCCAGTAGAAAGCCAAAATCCCCAAATCGCGTCATAAGGAAAGCTTTCTTTGCCGCCGCTGCTGCGCTTGGACGATCCATCCAGAACCCAATCAAAAGGTAAGAAGAAACACCTACCAATTCCCAGAAGACAAATACCTGTATAAGGTTACGGGAGAGCACTAGTCCCAGCATCGATGCGGTAAATAATGCCATGTAAGTAAAATACCGGGTGTAACTCTTATCACCATGCATATACGCCTGCCCATATATCTGGACAAGCAAACTGACTCCGCTCACGACAACAAGCATGATGGTAGTCAGTTGATCAATCAGTAAGCCAAACTGTAGATTTAACCCAGCGGCAATCCATTCGTGTGATTCGAGATGTATCGGGCCATCTGTCATGACAGTTCCCAAAGTCATCAACGAAAATATGAAAGAACCCGATATAGCTGCGATTGTAATATGACCTGAGTATCGAACATTAGGTCCAAGGACAACGCGCACGACTACACCGTTCACCAACATTGCAGCGATGGGGAAAGCAACTATGAGCCAGGCGAGACCTTCAGTTATCACGGTGTTTCCTACTACAACTTTCTAAGGATTTCATCAGCCACATGTTCCCTACCCTTTGGGACCATCACTCGGAAAGAAGAATGTTCCGACCAATCGAGAATGTCATCAGCCGGAATGATATTTGTTGGCAAGCCCTCTCCTTCAAGAAGATCTTTCCACATTTGAGCCGTCATCAAATTTGGTGTTTTCTTGTAATCAACCCACATATCTAGTTTTTCATTTCTGCTGCGTCGGTAATCTCAACAGACTCGGAAGAGCGATACATGGCAAATACTAGAGCAAAAGCAAGAGCTGCTTCACCAGCTGCGACTGCCGTCACAAAAATAGCGAAAGCGTGCCCCGTCAAAGCCGAACGAATTGCTTCTGCCGTTAGTGGATCACCGTTCAATAGTTCAGCGGCAGGCGTAAAACGACTGAATGCAACGGCTGCGATTATTACTCCGTTAAACATCAATTCAAGCGACATGATCACAGTAACAAGACTGCGGCGCGAGACGACCCCATATGCACCAATAGCAAAAAGAGCGCCAGAGACCATAAGTACGTTCTCTATGGTCATGCGGAAGTGTCTCCTGTCTTTGTTTCGCTTGAAGATTGAGGATTTCGCATTAGCAATAAACCGCCAATCAACGCGGCAACAAGAAGCAGACCAATGATCTGGAAAGCAAGAATATATTCTCTTACCAAAAGTACTCCAAGTCCGCCAGTGCTATCGACCAAAACACCAGAATTCTCGTAAACGGCAACACCTTCATCTACCATAGGTAAAGCGTCAATACCTATCACTTCGCCGTCACTCAGCTCAATATAGCCTTTAGTCATCGCTGCTGAAGCCAAAGGATTCGTAATGTCATCCATTGATGACCACTTTGTGTTCTGTGCAGTAAAAGAGAGCGAAGCAAATATCAAAACAGCTACGATTAGAGCCACTGCTCGTCCCTGAGACGGCCGACTGCCTGAGGCAATATCTTGGATAAACATCACAGCGAATGCCATCAAAACGGATATTGCGCCAACATAAACAAGAATCTGTACCACGCCGACAAACTCAGCACTCAAGATAAAATACAACACACCTACCATTAGAAACGTACCTGCCAGGGCTATCGCTGCTCTAAATACGTCTTTTTGAGTTACAACAATTAGAGATAAAGCCAGCATCACCGCAGAAACCACCCAAAAAGCCACGGTGGTTAGTGTTGAAACCTCCATCATCGTTCGTCGACCCACTTTCGTTTCAGGTCTTCATCAGATGGACGCTCATGGCGACCGGCGTTATGGTAATCGTCTATCGTTTCAGCGAAAGGATCAAACCCATTGTCTTCAAACTGGGGACGGTAAAAACCACTTGGGCGTTTGGGCGCTTCAAAAAGTTCTTCCTTGGTAATAATGAGTTCATCTCGGACGTATTTCGAACGCTCAAATCTAGTTCCCATGTGCAAAGCGTCATATGGACACGCTTCAACGCAGAGCCCGCAGAACATACATCTTCCGACATCGATGTCAAAGACTTCGAGTTTATAGCTCTCACCCTCTTGCGCATCTATCTTACCTGGAACACTAACAATCTCGATAATTCCCAACGGGCAGTACTTTGCGCAACTCGCACAAGCGGTACATCGGTCTTCAAAAAATGTGAATTCATTTCCTCGGAAACGCGAAGACTGTTTTACAGCAACAGGGATTGTCGCCAGACCTACAATGGCTTTAATCGAGTCAACTGGTCGATGCAATAAAAATTTCACAGGATTCATACCGGCAACCTGGGCAGCACCAATTAATCCAACATGCCTGTCGGGGTACTGCTCAGTAACAGGAGGCCGCACGAAATTCTTCATAGTTATCAGAAAACCACGAGGTAATCCAAGCCCAATCATTATTCGCCTCCATTCCGGACTGTACTCGTATATGAGTCACCAGTAAGGACCGATGAAGCAGGAATCGCATCAGTCGCAACAGGATATGAAAGAGCATTAGGATCAGGTTTAGGTTGCTTGTAAGGAGCAGTCCCAAGAAGTTTACTAACAGCCCAAATCGAAATAATGGCGACCGGCCAATTAATAGCAGCCATGAACCAGAGTTCTGTTGCTGATGGTTT
Organism: Dehalococcoidia bacterium UBA1332; assembly: GCA_002306745.1. Lineage (GTDB taxonomy): Bacteria > Chloroflexota > Dehalococcoidia > Lucifugimonadales > Lucifugimonadaceae > Lucifugimonas. Next base: position 15,736 of record DBSW01000161.1, read on the forward strand.
TGGCCATATCGCTATGAGTATGGCGGTGACGATTATGTTTATCATGGTCAGTTCAAAAAGTCCCTTCCAGGCAAACTTAAGAACCTGATCTACTCGAAGACGCGGCAGCGTCATTCTGAACCAAATGATCACGAACAAGACCAGAATCAGTTTTGCACCAAACCAAAAATGAGAAGGGATCGGATCAAAGCCCTTCCAGCCACTAAGGAAAAGAGTTGTGACTATAGCCGCTGTGCTAATCTCAGCCATAAATTCAGCTAGAAAGAAAAGCCCGAATTTCATACTGGCGTAGTCATTCAAATATCCCGCGGCAAGCTCAGATTCAGCTTCAGTTAAATCGAACGGCGCCCTTGCCATCTCAGCCATAGCTGCAATAAAAAACACAAAGAATGCCAACGGTTGAACGATAATAAACGGTATGCCCTGTGCCTGAATGATGTCACCGAGTGACATTGACCCGGCGAGCATGATCACACCAACCAAAGCTAACGCCATAGGTATTTCATAGCTTATGAGCAGCGCCACAGAACGTAATGCCGACAGAATAGCTATACGGTTTGCAGATGACCAAGCAGCAGTCATCACAGAAAGTGTAGTCAACGAAGTAATCGCCATAATGAACAAAACGCCGACATTTAGATCGGCAACATAAGTTCCAACCCCAAAAGGAATTACTGAAAATACAGTTAATGCCGGTGCAGCGATCAAAATTGGTGCGAGGTTGAACAGGATTTTGTCTGCTTCAGCGGGTACAAGATCTTCCTTGAACATCGTCTTTATCGCATCTGCTACCGAAGTTAATGTTCCGAAAGGTCCCCACCTATTCGGTCCAGTTCTTGATTGGAATCGACCAAATAGACGTCGCTCGCCCCAAATCAAAACAATTACACCACCCAAGACAACATTTACAACAAGAAAAATAACTATCGCTGCAGAAATAAGGAAAGCAAGCCACTCCATGCCCCCTGGAAGAATTCCAGAAGAATATTCTCGCAATTGACAGCTTGAGCTATCGCCTGCAAGCACACAGTAAATGTTTCTCCAAAGTGAGTTGTCCAGAAGAACGCTGGGCATTAGCGATCCACCTCACCCATGTTCAAATCAACACTGCCAAATGTGACAAACAAATCTCCGAACTGACCACCAATCAGCATATCGCGGAGAAGTGTGAGATTAATCAAAGAAGAAGACCGTACGTGCATCCTGTAAGGAGCTATACCACCATCGCTGACAAGATAGAAACCAAGCTCACCTTTTGAGCCCTCTATCGCAGCATATGCATCACCTATAGGAGGTCGAATTAAACGTGGTACTTCGTCGAATGATGGACGAACCGGGCCTGGTTCAATTTGCTCGACACATTGACGAATTATTGCGACGCTTTCACGGGCTTCTTGAACACGAACCCAGTAACGGGCGTAATTATCAGATCCCGTGTGTAGTTTTCGATCAAATGAAATTCGATCATAGAAGTCATAGGGTGCTCGATGTCGTAAATCCCAATCCACTCCACTTGCCCGCAACATTGGACCCGTGATAGAAGCGTTGACAAGTAACTCTTGAGGCAGAACAGCCGTACCTTTAGTTCGAGAGAAAACGATTTCGTTACCACTAAGGTAAGTTTCAAGATCATCGATAGTCCGAATGATGTCATCAAGAGTACGGTCTAAAGCAGACCAAAATTCATTAGGCGCATCCATGAAAACGCCGCCTGGTCTCAAATATGAGTTTGTTATTCGTGCACCGCAAAGCATTTCAAACAAGTCGAGAATGTTCTCTCGCTCTCTCATAGAGTAAATGAGTGGAGTCCCTAATGCCCCTAGATCCTGCAGAAGAAATCCTGTCGCTACCAAATGACTTGCAATCCTCTGCAATTCTGCCATAATTACCCTGATATGTTCTACGCGATCATTAACCTTAATCTCCATTAATTTTTCCATTGCAACTACATATCCAAAGTTCATCGACATGGATGATAAATAATCACAACGATCAGTGAA
>DBSW01000161.1:17922-18264 GCA_002306745.1 Dehalococcoidia bacterium UBA1332
ATGACTTGCAATCCTCTGCAATTCACCAGCAATCATGCGAAGCCAGACACCTCTCGGTGAAGGCTGAATTCCTGCTAATTTTTCAACAGCAAGGATATATGCCTGATTGTTCAACATCGAAGACACATAATCCATACGGTCGGTCAACGTAACAATTTGCGTATATGTGCGCTCTTCAGCAAGTTTTTCAGAACCGCGGTGGAGGTATCCAAATACTGGCTCAACATCGACAATTTCCTCACCATCGAACATAACGCGCATTCGAAAAACACCATGTGTCGAAGGATGTTGAGGACCAAGGTTTACGGTGACAGGCTGGGTCTTAATCGTCATTATTGACCA
>DBSW01000053.1 GCA_002306745.1 Dehalococcoidia bacterium UBA1332
ATTACGACAACACCGTCATCGTCTGCAACAATGTAATCACCAGGTCGAACAAGAACTCCATCTACCGCCACAGTATCATTAGTCGAATATGGGGTTCCGACCCGCGTACCTAAATTAGATGTCTTATCTAGACCCCACATTCCAACACCATAGTCTTTGACTGTGTGCATATCGCGTATGCCACCGTCACAAACTAGACCGTCAACTCCACGCTGTTTCAACCTAAGAAATTTGATATCCCCACCGATAGACATCCGTTTATTACGCATAGACTCCATGACAATCACATCGCCAGGACCAGCTAATTCAAAAGCTGCATATTCAGGAGATTCTTCTCCTCCAGGCTTTTCAGCCATACCGTCAGGTCGTGCTGGGACAAACCTAACTGTAATCGCACGAGCCACAAGCCTAAGGCCTGGATTCATCGTACGAATATTGGGCATATACACATAATGTGGTTCATAGCCGTTTCTAGCGAGGACATCTACAACGGCAGTGGTATTAACTCGTTTAAGCTGCTCAATAGTGTCTTTGTCTAGTACGTGCTCAGGTGTTGGTTGAATTACGGCCATTAAGAGGTGAACTTTCGGTAACTAATTATCAATATTGCTGAGCAATTTTACACAGAGGTCGCGTAAATGCCGCATTGTTGGATGAAGTTTTCGGTTACTCAAACTATCCCCAATCTTTTGCAAATCGTTCAATAATCAAAGCGGCATGCTTTGCCCCAAGAGTGAAATCTTCAACAGTAATGTTCTCGTTTGGAGCGTGAATCTTGTGTGAAGGATGGTCAATTCCGGATGTAGCTATAGGCATTCCTAAAGTATCGCCAAAATCAAACATTGGCCCAGTGCCTGCCATATTGGGTGTCATTACAGGTTTACGACCATAGATTTCTTCCGCTGTTTCAGCAACAAGCTGTACCCAAGGCGAATTCAAATCTGTGCGATAAGGATTAACCGCACCAAGAACCTCAAGTTCAACATCATCAAAACCGTTTCTGTCTAAATGTTTACGTAGCTTCTGAAAAATATCGTGAGGACGCTGTTCTGGAACAAGCCGGAAATCCATTTTCGCTTTAGCGACGGCTGGAAGAACTGTTTTCAAACCTTGATCTTGGTAACCAGAATCCATCCCTGCTATGTTGGCAGTTGGCTGGAAAGTGAGTTGTTTGCGCAGATCTTCGCCTGCAAGTCCATTTACAAATCCTGTAACTCCAAACGTATCAAGCCACTCAGGTGCATCGTCAGGCAAGGCTTCGACAGCAGCTATAGCATCAGAAGAAGGTTCAGTGATGCCATCATAAAAACCATCGATCAATATCCGCTCATTCTCATCCTTGATAGTCGAGAGGGCTCGAATTAGTCGCCATGCAGCCGAAGGAAGAATTGCCGCATATGAGGAGTGTGCGTCACCATCAAGCATTTTGATGCTGAGACCAACTCCGAGCACACCCTTTAGCCCCAAATACATAAAAGGATCGTCATTAAGGTTTCGGCCTCCGCCTTCCCAAATACACGCATCTGCCCTGAAATCGTCTCCACGTTCGGCGATCAAATCAGGCAGGTTGATCGACCCAGATTCTTCTTCTCCTTCACAAAACATCTTGATGTTGCATGGCACACCACCGCGCTGATCAATAAACGCCCTTACAGCAGCAAGACGAGCACCTATATTCCCTTTGTCGTCCGACATCCCTCGGCCATATAAACGATCCCCAATCTGTGTAGGTTCAAAAGGATCTGTATCCCAAAGGTCGAGTGGGTCAACCGGCTGTACGTCATAGTGGCAATAAAAAAGCAAGGTAGGTGCAGCCTCTGGATTTTCTGATGATGGCATATAGCCATAAACAGTAGGCAAACCTTCGTTAGGAACCGGCACTATTTCCGATATAAACCCATTTCGCTCCAACAGTCCCTTAATTAGGTTAGGCGCTTTATCAAAGCCAAGCTTCTGTGCGGAAATAGAAGGTTGCCTGACTAATTCAAACAGTTGTTTTATCGATTGATCTACATGTGACTCGATGTGCGAATAAATGTCTTGCAATTATTTGCCTTTCGACTCTAGGTATGCCCAGTAACGAGCGATTGAATAAAGCGTAACTCCGTCTTGTATTTCCTGATTCACTATCATCGAAATGAGTTCGCTACGAGTAACTAATTTAGAATCTACGATACTCTCTTCCGCCTGCAGGTCTAGTGCGTTGATTTCTATTTCAGGAATCACAGTTAGGACCGTATAGAACTTATCGCCTATCAGACCAGCGACTGGTGTTTGTGACCCAAGCATCTCCACTAGTTGCGATTGAATACCAGTCTCTTCTCGTAGTTCACGCACGGCCGCTATTACTGGTGTTTCTCCTTCATCAATCAAACCTGCCGGAAATTCCCAAAGATAATCTTTAACAGGGTATCTGAATACTTTTATAAGAAGATAACGTTCCGAAGTAGTCACTGGCACGGTCATGACTGCACCTCGCCCTGAGTGTGTCTTTGTCCAAGCGTAATAACCTTTAGAACCATCGAAACGAATCGTGTGATCGTAGTGAAAATCCCAAAAAGCCGTTTCGAATACGGGATGTTGGTTTTCCGGATCCGGCTTGGGAAAAGAGTTTTCTTCAGTCATTAGCAGTGTACTTTTTTATACGTTTATTCAGCGGCCCCGGGCATGCCAGGTTCAAGTGGCTTAGAGTCAGGTGGTACGCCTCCAGCAAGAAATCCTCCGTCTACAGTTATAGTCTGACCATTGACGTATTCACCTAGATTAGAGGCTAAAAAAACACACGCTCCCGCAATATCACTTGGAAGCCCGCCGCGCCTGTTTGGGATAAACCCTTTCGCGCCACCAAGGTACACGTCATCTCCTCGCGTAAACTCCTTGTCCTCAGGCAACACTCGACTGTCAATGTATCCTGGTGCTACGCAGTTAGCAGTAATTCCAGTACCAGCTAAATCATGCGCCATTGACTGCACCATACGATTAAGACCAGCTTTTACGATCCCGTAAACGCCATCCTGTGGCCAGGCACGAAAACTGTGAACACTACTGATATTAATGACGCTCCCTCCATGCCCGTGTTCGATCATACGTTTAACAGCACCTTGTGCGAGAAAAAGGTAGCCTTTCAGAGCGTGACCAACAAGGTGGTCCCAAAATTCCTCTGTAATCTTCGTGAAATGCATATCGCGTGATGCGACCGCATTATTCACAAGAATATCGATGCGCCCGTGCTCACCAACAAATTCGTTGAGAAGCCTAGTGCGGTCATCACGATCACCAACATCAGCCATATGCCAAGAAGCTTTTTGCCCAAGTGTTTGGACAGCAGCGATCGTTTTGTCGGCCTCTTCGTCACGCACAACGTCGTTAATGCCTACATCAGCCCCATGGTTTGCAAAGAGCGTCGCAATACCAGCACCAATACCACGCCTAGAACCAGTGATCAGGGCTTTTTTTCCTTCAAGAAGTTTTACAGAGGTAGTCATTCCCTACACCTTTCCAAAATTAATTATGGATACGTCTTGCTGCGATCATTCCACCATCAACAAGTACAGTCTCACCGTTCACGTATTGCCCCAAATCAGAAGTCAGATATAACACAGCGTTAGCAATATCACTTGGCAGGCCGCCTTTTTCTGCGGGAACGAAAAAGCGTAGGGCTTCTGGATCATGAGGAGCACCATCAACTACATCGTCGTCATCTGCCTCGGGCAGTCTGTTTGAAATTGCACCTGGAGCTATACAGTTAGCTGTGATGTTGTACCCAGCTAGATCAGCGGCAAGCCCTTTAACCATTCTCCTGAGACCCATTTTCGCTACTCCATAAGGAGTCCACCCTGGCATTGCTACATACGAATGGACACTCGACAAACATACTATTCGACCACCATTTCCCGAGGCAATCATTTCTTTTGCCGCACGCTGTGCTCCAAAAAAATAGCCCTTCAAAGACAAATCCATCATCCGATCCCAGTAAACTTCGTCAACTTCGAAAAATGGGCGTTGCTGGTCTGGGAATATCGCGTTGTTAACGAGAATATCAATCTGCCCATGACTATCCAAGAAAGAATCTATGACCGAGTTGAAACCTTCGATAGTACTCACGTCCCCTTCATGAAAAGAGCCAAAAACTCCGCGCTTACTGACCAATTCTGCGGCACGGTGGGAGACCTCGTCATCAACGATGTCATTAATACCGACATCTGCACCTTCGTTTGCAAGAGTCAGTGCGATTCCTCGTCCAATACCTTTACGAGCTCCGGTTATCAGCGCTTTCTTGCCGTCTAGCAAACCCATAAAACAGCTCCAAAATCAAAATTTATAAACAACAGAATACGATCTTAGCTCGCGTCATCGCCGTAGGGATACACAAAGTCGTCGAACTAAATGTATTGAACTCGAATATCACTCATTACATCGGTTTTTACAGATTCTAAGTCTTGGACGCAATATTCAAACGCGGTGTTATTAACTCCGCCGGTAGCAAAAACTAACACGGCATCCCGCACCTTCATACCCAGTTTCTCCAATGCCACAGCGTAGCCCGCGAGTTGAGGCTCATACCCCTTGGCGCGTTCTTGAAGTATTTCACCCTCTACCTGATCTGTTTTATAGTCAACGATGGTCACCGTGCCGTCGTCATTTTGAATGATCAGATCGATCGAACCTTCGATTTCCATTCCCTCCGAAACCTCAGCAGCAACCCACACCTCGCGCAAGGTATTTTGTTTTGTTGCCATCGCAATTCTCGGACTCGCCAAGGTATTTCGCACACTCTTGGCAATTTCCTCTTCATTGCCTGTCACTTCATGGGCCGCCGCAGAGGAACGAACCAAGTCATCCAAATTTGCAAGATCATCAAAATCGACATCCTGCAATATGGCGTGTACAGCCGAACCAAATTTAGTGCCACCACGACCGCGTCGAGAGGTATCGTGTTCGGTAGACTCCATGTTGTCTTCAGGTTTTGGTTGGCTGAACATCGAGTGGTCAGCAAGTTGGGAAGGTGTGATGTATCCTCGCTCGGCCGCCGAAGTTAATGTGCGGGTAATTTGCTCAATCCATTTACTGCGATCGTCTAAAGAAACGTTTTGAACTAGATCGGAATGGCTGGCAGCGTCAACGTCCACACGGAGGTCTGAAGCCTGCTCAATATCGAATATCTCTGACTGACCAGCAGATTCGTCTAGCTCATCTATCTTGGCCGCAAGGGAGGACTTATCTGTGGCCGACCGATGAACGCTAACGACAAGATGCTCTCGGGCTCGAGTAGCTGCCACATAGGCAAGTCTAACCAACTCTGCAGCTTCACTTTCTTTTTCCTCGCCCGATCTCTCAGCGTAGTCAATTGTCGACAAGCCGAGTTTTGAAGGTCCTAACTTGACCGAAATGACCGCGTTACCATTTTCCTCTTTAGTAATCGATGCACCCTTCGGTCCAGTGGCATTTACTTGCATGCCCATCAACGCTACGATCGGAAACTCTAACCCCTTAGCAGCGTGAATTGTCATCACTCTCACCGCGTTTTTTTCACTGCTGGCGAGCACTCCCTCGGCAACACGAACTCTTGCGGCAGATTGGCGAGATATCCAGCGCACAACCTCACGGAGCGAACCCATCCCCGAACCTTGAAGAGATCGACTCATCTCGATTAGCAAGTCGATGAGTCGTTCGCTGTCACCTTCAGGGTTCAACAGTGCCGCAACTTCACGAAGACGACGCTCACGAACAAATTGTTCAATCAAATAAGGGGTTGATATATGTTGTCTACGCTCATGAAATCCAGACAATCCTAGTAACCCAGCGGCCACTCTCCATGTCCGTGTTCCCTCAACAAACTCGTCGAGAGCAAAAGTTTCACGTGCATACTCGAATTTCCGACCAGACTCCGCCCACTCGTATAGATCCTGATCCGAACATCCCCATGCAATTGATTTCAACGCGGCCACAATTGCAACCTGATCAGTTGGATCGTCTATAGCTGCAAGATTATTACCAATCTCGTGTATCGTCTGCGTTTCAAAAATACGAGTTTGCCCTTCGAGTACATATGGAACACCATTAGAGAAAAATGCATCTTCAAGCATGCCCAACCCAGTTCGCCGAGGCATTAGCACGCATAGATCCCCGTAATTAGATGGACGTAACTCACCTACCCCATCAGGCAACGACCATTCTCCAGCCCCGACACTTAACGCTAATTTCGCAAGATCCTCTGCCTCTGCAGCTCGTGCAACATCCACGCTACCGTCAGCTGGACCTCCTGCAATCATCACCCTTGGCTTTTCAGAGTCAGGGTAATATTCGTGGCCAGGTTCAAGAGAAACATATTCTGCCTGATTTGGGTTCCTGGTTGCGCCATCTGATCCATTCATCCAAGGCTCAAAAATCGAGTTAACCCAACTCAGAATGCCAGGAGCAGAGCGAAAGTTCTTGCTCAATGACAACTCGGTCGCTTCTAGTGATCGAAGCAAACCTTGTAACTGGGTGAAATCAGCCCTGCGGAATCGATATATAGATTGCTTCCCATCGCCTACAACAAATAAAGCTCCGGGTGTAGGAGTAGCACTTGTTTTCGAGTCGCTATGACGGTCTGCAAGTCGCATTGCCAACTTGAGTTGCAGAGGATCAGTATCTTGAAATTCATCGATCAAGATATGTGTATATCTCTCCTGGAAATATTTCAATGCCTCATCGTCTGTATCAAGTAATTCACTTGAAAGGACAAGTAGGTCCTGAAACTCAAGCATGCCTTCAGTTCGTCGCTTGGCAGCGTAACCGCGCACCATTCTCAAAACTGCATTCACCAATGGAACAACGGTCTTCTTACCAAGGGACTTACGACCATTTTCAAGCGTCCTGCGGGCGGCTTTCAGTAGATCTCTCAC
>DBSW01000134.1:0-242 GCA_002306745.1 Dehalococcoidia bacterium UBA1332
ACTGGCGATTTATTACCGTACCAAGATGAATATTCGAAAGAATTACGGAATTCTTTCTGTTCGCCACAGATTTTACAACTACCTTGACTTACGGCTCCGTTTGGTGGCTCAATAATCCAGTGGTGTGCACATCCGTCGTCAGTTATTTCTGTTTTGTTATCTTCGGTTGCTGTGGACTTTTTTTTACCTGATGACGATGGACTCATTAGAGTGTTGGCTCCGGGTTATTGTTAATGGCTTGG
>DBSW01000134.1:589-829 GCA_002306745.1 Dehalococcoidia bacterium UBA1332
TAAGAGGCATTCATGGACTTTCAGCTAGCTTGTGTATAAGTTTAACTCATCTTTTCTCAGTCTGTGAAATCCGTTGCGGTAACGTAAGACAAAGTTATATTTTCCGTATCCAACAAACATGTGCACAGAATTGACAGGCTTATTACTAAGGTCTAATCTCAAGGTCTAAAATAAATAAACGTGTTTCCTCGGTGTTCTTAATCGTTGAGTTTTATGGTTGGAACCTAAAGGGAAAGCGGT
>DBSW01000134.1:1177-2814 GCA_002306745.1 Dehalococcoidia bacterium UBA1332
TAGCGCCACTGTAACCGGGAAGACTATCCACATTAGCCACTGTCCGAGCGACGGGAAGGAGTGGGTTAGTCGTCGATTGAGTATATCTTCTATTTAATATGGTTGAGCTCGCTCGATGTGACGGAAGCCAGGAGACCTGCCGAGGAATACTTGAGTGACTGCTCCTCGCCTAGGGTGTGGCCTCAGGATGTTAGTTTCTTGGATTTGTGTTTCAAGTTCAGTTTTTATGGAACTATCACCTTATGGACCCTCGACGAAGTAGTCGAGGGTGATTTTATTTGGAAGTTAAATATTCCAATTATCCTGAGTGGAGATTAACCAGGTCTCCGGTGCTAAGGCGTCTTAGCATCGGCGTTATGTTGCTCAGCATTGCTTCGATTCTAGCCGCAGTACTTGCCGCTTCAATTGGTCCTCTTAAAATTCCTTTTAGTCACTCATTTACTACGCTAATTGATGTAGCAGGTTTGGGTAAATCAACAGCGGAGCCTATAGAGCAGGCAATTATTAAGAGCATACGTTTACCTCGTATATGTCTTGCATTCATTGTAGGTGCAGCGCTTGGTATTTCTGGGGGGGTTATGCAAGGGTTGTTTCGAAATCCTATGGCTGATCCTGGGATTATTGGTGTATCAAGTGGGGGTGCGGTTGGTGCCGTTGCAGCGATTGCCTCGGGATTGAATACTGTTTCTACTTTATTTCTTCCTTTTTTTGCTTTCCTTGGCTCAGCTATAACGATGTCTTTTGTGTTTCTTATCGCATCGCTGGGTGGACGTTTTTCGATGTCAACTTTGCTATTAGCCGGTATTGCGATTAGCTCTTTTCTTGGGGCGATCACAACTGCGATCATAATCCTGACCGACGATCTGCTTTTGCAACGGCAAATTATATTTTGGATCGCGGGTGGTTTTGATACAGCTCGATGGGAGTCGGTCCAGATCGCTGGTCCAATCGTTTTTTTTGGGGCGTTTTTTACTGTTTTTGTCGCACGAGAATTAAATTTAATTTTGGTCAGTGAGGATGAGGCAAGGGCTCTTGGAGTACGGGTTTATCTCGTACGCAATATTTTGTTGGCTTCAGCTTCATTGACCACCGGTACTGCGGTGGCGTTCTCAGGCATTATCGCTTTCGTCGGATTGGTTGTACCACATGGAGTTAGGTTGATAGTTGGAGCAGATCATCGAGTTCTATTACCGCTCAGTGCTCTTGGTGGAGGACTTTTTCTGTTGATTGCTGATACGGCTGCCAGAATTGTCCTTTCTCCCGCTGAGCTAAGAGTTGGCGTGTTGACTGCTTTGATTGGAGCCCCTTTCTTTATATATCTGTTGCTGAAGTCGAAGGCGAGGTTGGCGTAATTAAATGTTGATGGACCATCGACTTGAATTTCGTGTCGATTACTTCTTGATAAAGAATAGTTTGCTTTCAAATAAGGAGAAAAATTTAAAGATGTTTCTTAGGTTTGCCAGATTAAACATTGGATTTATTTCCAGTTTTGCGTTGTTTTTATTGGTGATTGTGGCTTGCGTCGGTGACGAAAAGTCCAATTTGGTACAGGATGTTGTTAACCCTGATGATGATCAGTTAGTTGAGTCTATTGCAACTACAGTACCCCCTACAGCGACTATGCCAATTGAAACGAC
>DBSW01000134.1:3156-15807 GCA_002306745.1 Dehalococcoidia bacterium UBA1332
GCAACCCCTTATCCTACTGAAGTACCGACTGCAACCTCTGTGCCTGCCGAAGTACTGACTGAGCAAGTGGTTTTTGACGAATCACGCTTTGCGGACATTGAAGGTATTGTCGATCCGACAAATTTCGGCTGGCCAAGAAGTATAGAAACTTCCGAGGGCCTGATCACACTAGATGCCCCTCCGAGTAAGATTCATTCTTTATCTTTGGGCCATTCGGAGATCCTTGCCGCGTTGGTTGACTTTGATCGAATCACTGCTGTCTATAATTTTTTTCTTGATCAAGAACAGTCGAATATTGCTGAACTTTCATCGGATGCACTGATGATAGGATTTGATCCGGAAGAGGTAGTAGCTCTACAGCCCGAAGTTGTTATCGCATCTCGGTTCACTAATCCTGACAATGTTGCCTTGATAAAGGATGCCGGAATCCCTGTGGCTCGAACGAATTTAGAGAACTCTGCGTTGGGTAATGTTCCTAATATATTGCTTCTTGGTTATTTAGTTGGCGCTGAAGCAGAATCTATAGCTCTGGCTGACGAGATCAGAACTAGAATGCAGTTTATTTCTGAAGGTTTAGGTTTGAAAGACAACCTCAAAGTGCTTTCGGTTTCTAAATGGACATCTATATTTGCAGCTGGTGCTAGTTCTACCGAAGGCGGGATCATCGAGCAGGCAGGCGGTATAAACGCTGCTGCGGACGCAGGGATTGAAGGACATCAGCAAGTCAGTATAGAGTCAATCGCAGCCATGAACCCTGATGTGATCATTGTTCCTCAGCTCCGTGAAGGAGCGGATTTGTTTATTGAAGAATTAATGACAAATCCTGCCTTAACGGAGGTTAAAGCTGTTAAGGATGGGGAGATTCACTATGTTTCTCCTAGATTTCATACGACGCTTTCACATTGGAATGTAAGAGGTGTTGAGGAGCTTGCAAGCTTGTTTTTTCCGTCAGAGTTTAAGAACGTTAATTTTGTAGATTTTTCAAATTGGCGAGATTAGTTAAATGTGTTGTTGAGGCTCTAATTAGTGGTAGTTTCGAATCAAGATACTGACGCTGTCCGAGATTTTTCTCGGAACGTTTTGGCCGTTGAAGAACTTTCAGCGCGATTAGATGGGAAGCTGATTTTTGATTCGGTCTCGCTTACGGTCGCCCGGGGCGAGGTACTTGGGGTTATAGGTGCCAACGGGAGCGGAAAAACGACTTTGATAAGGACCCTTGCTGGGTTAGTTGAAGGTGATACAGGGAAGATCGTAATTGACGGTATTTCATTTGGTATTGCGGGGGGTTCTGATGGAGCTTCTCGTAAACTTCGATCTCGCAAGGTTGCCTATATGCCCCAGTCAACTGAAAGTCATCCATTTACGGCATTTGAGTCAGTTTTGATGGGGCGTTACCCCCATTTGGGTCGATTTGACTTGGAAGGAGCTTCAGATCGTAGACTTGCATGGGAGGCAATGCATCGAACGTCTACGACTGAATTTGTAAATCGTAAGTTGGATACGTTGTCAGGTGGCGAGAGGCAGCGTGTAATTCTTGCTCGTGTTTTGGTCCAACAAGCCGATTTGCTGTTAATGGACGAACCTACAGCCTCACTTGATTTACGTCACCAAATTCTGACGATGGATCTGATAAGAGAAGAAGTCAGAAACAGAGATGCTGGTGCGATTGTCATATTGCATGATTTGTCATTAGCAGCTCGTTATTGTGATCGTCTTATTGTGTTTCATCTCGGCAAGAAGATTGCTGAGGGTACGCCTTGGGAGGTGTTGAACCCTACGAATCTAAGGATTGCATTCGGAGTTGAAGGCTTGGTAGAGGCAGATCCTGTTACAGGAAAACCACATGTATTAATGCTGGGTAGTCGGGATTTGAAAAATTCTGGACAAGTCGTTGGTCTCGGACGTACAGTCCACCTGATTTGTGGAGCAGGTAGTGGGAGGGAATTGATGCATCAACTGTTAGTTGCTGGTTACAAGGTGACATGTGGTGTACTAGGAATTGGTGATTCGGATCGTGAAGCCGCGGTTAGGCTGGGTATTCAATACGTCGAGGCTCCACCTTTTTCTAACATCACAGATGATCAACATGAAAAAAATATAAAACTGGTAAATACTGCGGATCATGTGGTAGTTTGCCCAATGGCTATAGGGACAAACAACTTGCGAAACATTGAAGCAGTTTTAGGATCTGAAAGTCTATTTGTTATTGCTCCGCCTTTATCAGAGCACGAGGGTTATTATGTTGGAGATTACACAGATGGCATTGCGACTGAGCTTCGAAATAGGCTAATAGAGAGAGTCGGCCAGATTTCGGAATCATCGCTTTTATTTGAGCTGGCTAGATCGAACAATAATAATGGGGATCTTGATTAATCTTTTGTTTCGCAACAAAAATTACCATTATCTCTATATTGTTTCTGTACTCTTCAACGTCAGTAACTTAATTGGAATTTAAAACTGTATTGTTGATATTTCATTGTGTGAATAAGCCTATTGATTTGTAAAAAATTCTCTGGTTGATCGTGTGTAATGGTACGGAGAATCATTGATGAAAAATGAACCGATAATTTCAGCAAAAAATGTATCTAAAACTTATCGCTCCCGCGATGTTGTGGTTAAAGCTCTTAACGAAATTTCATTGGAAGTTATGCGTGGTGAGATCGTCGCAGTTATGGGACCCAGCGGCTCTGGAAAGACCACTTTGTTGAATTGTATTTCGGGGCTTGATACCGTCGATTCAGGCGAAGTCAGTATTGATGGGCAATTGCTCAGAAATATGTCAGATGATACTTTGAGCGATTATCGGGCGAGATCGATGGGATTCGTTTTCCAGGCGTACAACTTGTTGCCGGTTTTAACTGCACAGGAAAATGTGGAATTCCCACTGATTCTTGCAGGAAACTCACAGAAAAAGGCTCGTGAAAGGGCTGTTGAAAAGCTCGAGCTTGTGGGTCTCGGTGATCGTGTGGATCACCTTCCAGCTGAGCTTTCAGGCGGGCAACAGCAAAGGGTTGCTATTGCTCGTGCATTATCAAATGATCCAGCGATAGTGTGGGGTGATGAGCCCACAGGAAACCTTGACTCTACGAACGCCGCCGAAATTATGGATCTGCTTGTACGTCTGAATAGTGAGCAAGGTCAGACGTTTGTACTTGTGACCCATTCTGAGGATATTGGCAGCATGGCTGATCGAATTATTAGGATGAGCGATGGTGTCGTGATATCTAATGGTGAACGTGAACCGTCGGTCGGTGCGGTCGAGTCATAGGGAATCGAACTTCGTGGAAAAGCTCTTTGGTATAGATATGAATGCGATGGCCATCTGGCTATCTAGCCTGATGGTCGGGATTCTTATAGTTTCGATTTTTTTGGCATCGCGCAATCGTATTCTGGTTAAGCTTGCACTTAGAAACATCCCACGTCGTAAAGCACAAACCGTTTTGATCATTGTCGGTTTAATGTTGAGTACCACGATAATAATGGCTGCGTTAGCTATAGGAGATTCGATCAACGGTGGTATACGGCTTGGTGCATTGTATTCGTTAGGCGGTACAGATATACGCATTAGCTCTTCGGTATCGTCACGTTTTGGTGATAGCTATCTCGATGATTCGGTAGTTGAACGGGTTAGGAGTGAGCTAAGTACCGACAAACGTGTTGACGGGATAATGCCCTTAGTGCGCGGGCAGCTACCCGTAGTTAATCAGAAGAGCAATAAGACTCTTTCTAGTGCTGTTGTTGTAGGTCCTGATCTCAAATCTCTGAGTGGGTTTGATGGTTTGATAGGTACCGAAGAGCAGGGACAAACAAAAGTTGATGTGGCGGCTTTGCAGGATGGTGAGACGATCATTAACCGACCAATGGCAGATGGATTGGACCTGCAGGTCGGTGATTTCCTGACCTTGATATCACCCATTGGTCGAAGTGAACATAAAGTCTTGGACATTGTTGACGCTGTCGGAATCCTTGGTGGTACAGAATCTACTCGGGAATCTGCAATGTTCCCTGATAAATCACTGCAGAACCTAATCGGGAAAACCGGTTATAGCATGATCGAAATTTCTGTTCAGGGTAAAGAAATTGTGGAATTCGTTACTCATGACGAAAAAACGTCTCAAGATGTAACTAAAAGACTTAAATTGGCTTTTACAAACGATGACGCTAGCGAGACGTTATTTGAGGTATTAAAGGATCCATCAATTAAGAATGCTTTAGAGATGAAGAATGCAGAAAATGTGTCTTCTCGACGCGGAGTAGACACTGATGATACTTTTTCTACGCTTGTATTTGAATTGGATAAAGAGTCACCTTCTGATGAGTTTAATATTGCAGCTAATGAAAGTGCTACTCAGGCCATTATCTTTGAAGTCGTTGAGGCATCCGGGGAACCCGATTTAGTAAAGTCTGTCGCTGAGTCTCTGGGAACTTTAGTTGAAATACGTGTCGACCCTATTAAGAATCGCAGCCTTAAATTCGCTGAAATTATCAGTTCGGGGATAGTGGTGTTTTTCACTATTTTCGGTTCATTTTCAATCATTGTGGGTCTGTTACTTATCTTTTTGGTATTCGTTATGTTAGCGGCCTCTAGGACTATTGAAATGGGTATAGCCCGCGCAATTGGAACAAAGCGTAGGCATCTTGTGCAGATGTTTACTTACGAGGGCTTGGTGTACTCTTTGGGCGCATCTTTTGCAGGTACTGTGTTGGGGCTTCTAGCCAGCATGTTGCTTATTCAGATCATGATCCGTGCGTTCTCAGCGAGTGACGATGTCACGTTCTTTTACTCCGTTACCTTTCGCTCGATTACGATCGCGTTTACAGCCGGGTTTGTACTAACGGCTCTCACAGTCATGATCTCGGCTTATAGAGTTAGCAAGCTGAATATTGTTGTAGCAATACGAGGTCTTAGCGAAGAACTGGTAAGCGATGAAGCTCCCAGTACTTTACAACGAGCCACAACAGTATTGAAATGGATTTTTGGACCACTCACTTTTGCGATAGATACTTGGAGATTGTGGCGAAGTGGACATGGTGTGGCATTGAGGGTTATTACATTTTTTTCGCTGCTCTTGATATTGCCTTGGATGATTGTTCTAGGAATCAAAGTGTTTAAATTTTTCCAACCCTGGTTGGCATCTGGCTGGCCTATACTCCCGCTTGGATTACTTTTATCTGTAGCTGGTCTTGATCCAGAAAAAGGAGTTGATAATTTTGCTTATGATAGTGCGGCTCTTTTAGCTCTGGGCGTGACACTTTCGATTGTTTCCATTGGACTCGTAATAAGACGTGTTCTTGGGAATAGAGGCTACAGAGAGGAAGTCCAAAAACGTATTTCGATGAGCTTGATTGGCTTATCTATGTTTGTTTTTTACAGTCTTCCATTTGATGCTTTGGAGAACATCACCGGGGAACTGAACGGTGGCCCAGAAATGTTTATTTTGTCAGGAGTTTCATTAGTAGCTGCTTCTGTATGGGTCGTAATGCATAATGCAGATGTGCTCGTATGGATCGTTAATAAGGTAATCGGTCGTTGGGGGGACTTACGTCCGGTTGTTAAGATGGCAATTGCTTATCCCATGTCAGCTCGTTTACGCACAGGAATGACTCTTGCAATGTTTTCTCTTGTGATTTTTACGATGATGATATTTGCCATATTAATTAATCTGGGTAACGTCGTAGAGGATGAGCCCGATAGAGCCTCAGGCGGATTTGACATCAGAGGCGTAATTAAATCGGAATTACCCATTGATGACCCCTACGCAGTTATTAGAGAAAATTCCAACAACCTTTCCGTTTCTGATTTTGAGCTGATCACATCTCAGGCGAAGTTGCGGGTTGAGGCAAATCAGAATCAAGGCGATTTGATCTACAAGGAAGTTCGTATTAGAGCATCTGATGAAGTTTGGCTCCGAAACAATAAGTTTGAATTTACTCACTGGGATCCTGCTTACGGTAAGACTTCCGAAGATATTTGGCAATCTGTGGCAAATGATCCTAGCCTTGCTGTCGTATCTGCGGGTGTTATTAGAGAGGAAAATGAGTGGGGACCGCCAAGTGATGATAGTGAATTTCTTATCACCGGCATTACGCCTGATGTGACGGGTGAAATTTCTAGCGTGGAGATTTCATTGCGTCCACCGCTTGGGGAAGGGGAGTTGAATAAAGTGGTAACTCGTAAAGTAATTGGTGTGCTTGACGAATTTGCTGATTATTTTGAGAACTACCTTGATGAGGACGATGAGGGTTATGTCAAAGATATCTATATGCATCACTCAGTGTTGGAAGAACTTTCCGATAAACAAATTCCTTTTACCGATTACAAATTCCGCATTACCGATCCTTCACGTGCCGAAGAATTGACCAGACTTTTAGAGACTGCATTCATTAATCATGGTCTGACGGCTGAAAGTACACTTGAATCTATTGATCAACAGCAGGCTCAAACAAATGCCTTTAATCAACTTTTTCAAGGCTTCATGGGTCTTGGTCTATTGGTTGGGGTAGCTGCACTAGGCGTGATTGCTTTTCGTTCTGTAGTGGAACGTAGGCAATCGATTGGTATGATGCGAGCAGTAGGTTATAAGGCTAGGATGGTTCAACTGCAATTCCTTATGGAATCTGGAGTTGTGGCAGTTTTAGGATCTTTGCTTGGGATCGGTCTTGGGACATTAATTGCTTGGAATATATTCAAAAACATCAGTCAGGAATCCACTGGGCTAACGTTTTCTATACCTATAGCAAATGTCGCTGTAATTGTTTTGGTCGCAGTGGCATTCTCACTTCTGAACACCATAATGCCGGCACGGCAGGCATCCGGAATCAAGCCATCTGAAGCTTTGCGGTACGAGTAACCAATTTTGTTACAACCGTCTATTCCATTGACAGATTGGTACTACAGAGAATGATTTCGTGGAGTGAATCTACGGGCATCTAGAATTTTTTTTGCAGTTTTCAGGTTTTCGTGAGTGTCTATATCTAGAAGGCTAATTTGACGGGGATCAGACCGTTCAATGTCTTCGTCTGTGAAGAACGTAATAGGCGGATACTCATTCGCTGATGCGGCTTCAATGATTCTGCTAGGAGAAGATTCACCCTCAAAAAGTGCGTGTGCAATGTATGGAGCCCATTGTTCCCTAGGATAGATGGCGTGTAAAGGATTTAGTACACCGTTGCTGCGAGGAACAACTGCATAGGCGTTTTCGATTCCATCCACTATAGCTGCAGCAGCCATAGAGTTAACCAGTGTTGTTGATATGAAAGGATGATCCCCCGCGACAACGAAACTAAGGGGTGTTATCGAAGCTGAAAGTCCTGCATGAATTGCCGCAAGCGGTCCCGAGTAAGGCTCTGTGTCGACGATTACGTGCATGTTTAGCGCAATTCCCAGATCCGGTACGTCATCTTCTTGATCTGACCGGACGACCAGAATTAGTTCTGAACAGTACTTTTTTAATGTGTCCGCAACGCGGGCTAATACGAGTTTGCCACCTAGGTGGACGAGTAGCTTGGAATGAGTCAGTCCGAGTCGACTTGAATTACCGCCGCCAAGAACAATCCCTGTGATTCCATTTACTATATTGTTGGATTCGGTTTGCGGCATGATAGAGGTTTACATGAATAAATCGAATTACCTGTCTTACTGAGATTCATTCGGTGCCATATGTAATAACTCAGCATCCGGATAAAATCGGCTCCAGGCGAACCAAAAGCTAGTCATCCCTTCAAGCATTGCGAGGCGGTTTCCTTTGAATTGACCTTCGATACATTCACCGGTTATAGCGCGCCATGTTGAGCCTGTCTGTTGGTCTTCAATCATCCAAGCTTCGTAGTTTGGTCTTTCACCTTCTCCAGACGCAGTTACTTCCGCGGATCGGCGGTGAGGGTTTTTTGTTTTGCCTTTGAATTTCAGTATTTGCCCATTGACCATAGGAGAGAAGGCTACTGCTGTTGATGAGGCTCGTTCGTAAAGTACCAGCACAGGTTCGCTTCCTAGATTTTCCTGTATGAGAGGTGTCTCAATTAGTCTTGTGAATGAAAATGCTTTAGCGTCTCCTTTTATGTTGAGTCCCAGTACCACGTCCTTGCCATGAAGTCTTTTATCTATGGGATTGAGGCTATGCACTCCGTTACGGTCGTTGGCGTAATACCGTTCGAAAATATCGGTTTCTGGCCCCCCTTCGGTTGACATAATCTCTGTGTTGGGATGTGCTTCTTTCCATGCTATCCAAGTAGTGGTCAGCACTGGAATCTGACGCATCTGGTTACCGGCGTGGTGACCAGTAACTGCTTGTCCAGTGAACTGAATGAATTCGCTGTTAGATTTTTCCGGCATAACAGGTGAATTGTAGATTGTGTGGGTGTGTCGACCAAAGTTAAGGATTTCGTTATTTACGTTGGCAATGAATGCTCGCGCTGAGTAGGTAACGGGAGACCACGTGATCACAATCGGAGTTGTTCCGTATTCTTCGTTTGATATCTCTCTTACTCCAAGTGCGGCAAGTGGGTATGCGGCAGCCTCACCAGCGTGATAGACACCTATTACGCGATCGTCATCGAACAATTCTTCGTCAGCTTCATCAGGATCGATAAATTCGACTGGTTCACTTGGGGCGGTGCGTGCTTTACCGGGATTCTTGCGTAATTTTTCGTATATCGTCTCCTTGTGGTTTGGCAATGTCATGCTTATACGTTTTGCGAAGAAACCCCACCTAGCAAGAAAGTACACCACGAATGCGGAGGTGTAGATGCCGAAGAGAACATCTAGCATTTTGAGCTGAGCGCCAAATCCAATCTGAGTGAGGAAAAAGACGGCCATAAATACGGATAATCCACGTACTCGCGGTGATTGTGTATTCCAAAAAATTTTCATAGTTAGTTCTGGTCTGGCCCTAATTAGGGTTTGTTACCTGTTGATGTTAATGTCCGGTAATGATTAGTGGACTAGATTTTTGGCATTGGCGTATCGAGGTCAGTTTTGAATAACGAGATTTATCTTTCTCATAGGTAGTTGGCAATGCTTATTAATGTAGCTCTAAACGAACTTTCAGCGAATCTCCTGTGTGGTTAAGTTTCTTATGATTCACATGGAAAAGCTGGCTTACTTTATGCCACCCACTCATTAGAAATATGTGACTTGGGTATACTGCGCCAGCGATTTTAAATGTACTCTGAGTTTATATATTTTTGTTGTAAGTAGGAGGGTTTCCGTTGGTTGATGTTGCCGCAAGCGTATCTGGTGATCTATTAAAAAAGTACGAAACGGTATCGAACGCAACTGTGTTAGGTGCTCTTTCGAAACGGGGTTATCTGAAGGTCTTTATGAATGGAGTTAAGAGCCTTGCTCCTAGACGAAGATTGGTCGGTAGAGCAGTTACGCTTCGCTATTTGCCATCGCGCCCTGATCTTCAAGAGCATGTAACACGCGGTAGTCATGGAGAAGGGTTTAATGAAACTCCACGTTGGGATGCGCTTGAAGAACTTACCCCAGGTGATGTTTTGGTTGCTGACTGTATGGGGCTGAGTATGACCTCTACCGGAGGAGATGTAGTTTTCTCTAGGATACTCTCTAAAAATGCTGCTGGATTGGTGACCGATGGTGGCGTTAGAGACGGTCATAAAGTAGCGCGTTACGGATATCCAGTTTATGGCGGTGGTAGCACTCCAACGGTAGGAGAACCTAATGTTCTGCCCTATGAAGTGAATGAGCCAGTTCAGTGTGGTGGTGTACTTGTGTGGCCGGGTGATGTGATTCTAGGTGATGAGGATGGAGTGGTTGTGTTACCTTCTCAACTGGCTGAGGAGATCTATGAGGAATGTGTGCATCATGATGAGATAGAGGCAGCTATCTTGTGGTATACCCAAAAAGAGGGAGTATCACCAAAATTTTTCTATCCTTTCAACGAAGAAACTATGAAGATTCATCAGGCATGGAAAATGCTAGGCACATCTTCGGAGTAGCCAAATGATCGCTAGAAAAATTAAGGTTTCTGTGGGTGTTATCGTCGTTATGGTGAAGCTGAATGATTCATCTACAGCTAAAGCATTGTGGGATTCTCTGCCAATTTCTGGGAACGCCAATATATGGGGTGATGAAATTTATTTTTCGATTCCTATCTATCAAGAAGAGGAGCAAGACTCTCAAGAAACTGTCCAAATAGGAGACGTTGCTTATTGGCCTCCTGGACGTGCTATGTGTTTGTTTTGGGGTCAAACTCCTGTGAGTGCTCCCGGTGAAGTTCGTCCAGCGTCGGCAGTGAATGTTATCGGTGTGATTGATGGCGATCCAACGGTATTAAATAATGTTTTGGATGGATCAGAGATCACAGTGGAAAGAGTTATCGAGTAGCGAATCATCTCTCATAATTAAGTGACCGAATACAATCAGAAACAGTCTTGGATTGTATGGCTTTTTATGAGTGTTTAGTAACTGGGAGAGATCTGCATTTATGATTATCTGGCGTGATCAACAAGATGCCGTGGATCGATATCCAGGGTGTCCGCGTTATGCTATTGCAGGCGCCGATTTCGGGCACTCGAATTTACATGTAGGTGATCTTTACTACCTTCCTGGTAATGGCGTACCTCACCATTTCCACACTGGTGCGGCAGAAGAGACCCAGATTATGTTGGAAGGAGAATTAGAGTGTTGGCTTGATGGCAAGCGAGTGACGGTATATCCAGGTGACGCCGTGACTGCTAGTCCCGGTACAGGTCATGCATTTCATAACCGGACTAGTCACGTGGCGAGGATGATTACTGCTTTTCCGCTAACTCCTCCCGAAACTATTCATATCGACGATACCGTTTTGGAGGATGTTGAGTCTCATCCGGCTATCATTCGAGCCGGTTCACGTACTAGCTCTTATCGCGATGCCTTAGATGGAGTTGACAAGATTGAGCTTTCAGGAGATTTTTCAGGTACGCAGTCGACTTATTCGTACTTTGTAGATATCCAGCCTGGAGCTTCGATGCCAGTTGAGTCTTTTGATTTCGAGACAGCGATTTTCGTTGTGTCAGGAACGGCAAGATCTGTGGTTGGCGACAGGTTTTTACTAGGTAAAGATGATGGAGCCGTTGTACCTTCGGGTCAGGATTATGGGTTTGCTAATGAGGGTGGAATAGTGACTCGATTGTGTGTCGTACATCCATTTTTGAATGTGTAAAGATGATTTCGACTATTTGAACATTTGTCGCTATCAGTGAAGCAGAACTCTGTACATTTATTGTTTATGTTCAAACCATGAAATATCTTGAAATCTGATTTGTTTCAGCAAGGTTAGCGTAAGCTTTGTAAACTATCTCCTCAAATATATTTGTTTTCTGGAAGTTATTTTTATGACAATTCTTAGACGAGCTGACCAAGAAGAATCGAGCCCTATGCAGGGAGGCAAGCTCTTGACTATGGCGGGGGCTTCAACTGGTGCGTCAATGGCAACGGTGGGTGATCTAACCGTTGAACCGGGGGTTAGATCAGGTTATCACCTGCACCCTAATACCGAAGAAGCAATTTTTGTTGTAGAGGGAGAGATGGAGTTCCGGGTAGGCACTTCACGCTTTAGTGCCTCCTCGGGTGATTGCGTCTTGGCTCCTAAAGGAATTGGACACGGTCTTGAGAACGTAGGAAATTCTCCAGCGCGTTTGATTACCGTTTATCCGAATGCCGAGCCTTCACGTGAAGCATTACAAGACGTTGACTACACGGATGGTGCCCCTCCTTCTACGGTATTTGTTAGAGGGAAAAACAAGCCATACGAATTTATGCCGGGTGTAATGCGTTACGACATGGTTGGAGATTTTGTAGGTGCTGATTCCCTTTATATGAGTGAGCTAACCTTTCAACCTGGTTCGATCGCACCAAACCACTATCATCCAGGTCATGAGGAGTCTATGTTTTGTCTTCAGGGTGAACTAATAGCGGTTTACGCTGATGAAGACAATGTTCCGCTGGCTCAGGGGGATTGTTTTACCTGTGAGATAGGAATTCGTCACGGAATATACAATTCCGGTAAAGAATCTGCTAAGTTGCTGGCTATCCATCCGGTCTTAAACCCACCGCCTCGTATCGATGTGGATTAGTTCTGGATTGGAAAAAATTCTGTATATCGCTATTGCTGGTGCAGCTGGGACCTTAGCGCGCTATGGGATCGGCATGCTCTTTGAACGGGATGCTGTAGCGGGTGTTCCGTGGGGCGTTTTTATTGCGAATATGTTTGGTGCCCTCCTATTTGGGATGATTTGGGGTGCTAGTGAGGAGCGAGGCTGGATTAACGAGAATATGCGAGTGGTGGCGTTAGTAGGCTTTTTGGGCGCGTTTACCACCTTTTCAACATTTGCATTCGATAATGTTCAGATGGCGCGTGCGTCCGAATGGTGGTGGTTTGCGACGAACATAGTGCTTACAAATTTTGGGGGGCTTGTGGCGGTGTTTTTAGGATTTCGATTAGCCCGTTTAGGTGGTTGATGTGATCTTCGGTGATGCTTCCATAGTTATTTGTATTTTCGATCAGCAGTAATTTTTCTGACTTCGACGCGAAAGGACCCCGCTATTATTCAGAGTCCTTTCGCGTATTATTTAGCTGGCTCCCGAGGCAGGATTCGAACCTACGGCCCGCTGATTAACAGTCAGCTGCTCTACCGCTGAGCTACTCGGGA
>DBSW01000069.1 GCA_002306745.1 Dehalococcoidia bacterium UBA1332
GACGTATTCGAATGCCTTTTCGCCGAGATAGCGTCCACCAGCGAGAGGTTTAATAGCAATAACCGGTTTGTTAGTTCCTCGAACCGCTGAGATGACTCTTTCTTTTGTAGGAAACATGTACATTCCGGGATGGTTTATTGGCACGATATAGCCGTCAAAATCTATGCCATGTTCTTCGATTAATGGGATTGTAATTCCAGCGTGATGAACACTAGAAATAACAGTTGCAAATCGCGTCTTAAGAAAACCAAGATATTCTTTGATTAGGTCGAAACGTCCAGTGGCAGCAAGCAGATCTATTTCGGCCCCGGAATCTGCTACTAGGACATTTGCACCATGAAAGAAACTCAGATGCTCCTCGAGTCGCGAATAGTCGATCTCGAAACGCTCTGCTTCTGTCATGGAATACGGGTTAGTCGTTTTTGGGGTAACCAAATTATTTAGCGTTCCCCCAACTGTGTATTCTAGAATTTTGTCTCGTTTGATATGAGCAAGATATTCCTGCTCGCCGACAGCAGAGATATCGTATTTGAATAGCGTTGCGTGAGTACGATCTGAGTATGAGATATTTTCACCGTTTAGGTTTATAGGGATCAGGATATAGGCTACGAGTCCAAGACTGGTTTTTAGTCTTCTTTCGGTCTCCCAGATTGCCTGCAGATGCAACCTGTTTAGATCCGGGTTCATATGATCGACCTGCACGTAACTAAAACCGAAATTCTGCACTGCATGACACATAACTTCGGTTATCGAGCTTACAGTGCTGAAGAGTTTCAAATTTTTGTTGTCTTCCGTATCACTCTTGTATGAGACTCCGTCATAAGGATGAATGCCCAACGACAGTTTTGGAAAATCTAACTTATTCAGAGGGAATGTTGGGATTGATTCGACTTTAGCGTTGATAGTCATGTTTGATTCTTTTTGGTAATCGATCCAACCGTTATATACGTCTAACGTTAAAAAATGTGCAGTTAATATTTGTTGCAAACATAGTTTACTAGCTATCAGGTACACCAAATTAAAGCGTTTTGTTCGGTCTTTTGATTACTTATATGGGGTAAAGTTCCCAAAAGACGGAGTATTCATCTGACTGTGCGCACTCTCCAAACCACTGCTCTAGCGATTTTTGCGATCGCATCGCTTGTCGCTTGTAATTCAACGACAAAAACTGGTGTTGAACAGGATGGTCAGTTTCCTCGAATTACCGCTAATCTAGAAAAATTCACGATTGAAGACTTTCTGTCATTAGGATTTAAGATGGCAAAAGACTATGACGTCGAAGGCTTGACAGCAGCTCAATCTGCAATATACGGCTTCTGGAAACCATTAGGCGATGAGTCGGTAGATTATGAAATTCGTTTCTATGCTTCTCATGATGATGCAATAGAAAATGGCATTTATTTTGCTGATGAAGTTACCGGTGACAATGCATTGCTCTCAGACAAGGATGTTACATGGAAAGAAGGTACGCGTGATCGTAGGACGTCCGGATTTACTCAAAATGGTGGTGGTGGAAGTCTAGCTCCTAAATATGCTGACTACATCATTTATGCCAATGTGATTGTTCTTTGCCAGGGCAGAGATAAGAATCAATCTATTGAGCGCTGCGGAGCGATAATTACGGCTCTAAAGTAATTATTTAGTTTGATTGTTTCCAATAAAACCATCATTTTAGGTAGCGAGATGGCACTGAATTCTTCACTGGGATGTTTACCGCATTATGGAATTCACCTGTATGCTTATTCCATGCGATCAATTAGTCCGCTATGTCTCTGTATCTGTACTTCCTCCGCGAGGGATGGAGTGATGTAACGCGTACGCCGGTGCGACAATTACGTAACTAACACCCCTTGCTGAATACTAGCAAGGGGTTATTTTTTTCAGCTTGCCGGTAACTCTCATTAAAGGAAAGACGTGATAGATACCTCCCATGCAACGAGAACCCTAATGACCATTCCGACTACTCAGTTTGATGCCAGACATCTAGAAAGAATTAATGCTCGTCTCGAAAAGTATCACCCCTCAAAAATACTTGAATGGGCTGTAGAAACATTTAGAGGAGAAATGGCCCTGATGTCCAGTTTCGGTCTTGAAGATGTCGCACTTTATGACATGTTTTGGCGAATCGATGATTCGGCTAGGCTGATGACTCTCGATACACTGCGTCTTCCGAACGAAACATATACCGTGATTGATCAGACCCGGCTCCGGTACTCGGTTGATATCGAGACGTTTTATCCCGACCTAGTATCTGTTAAAAAGATGGTCGAATCTCAGGGTAATAACTTGTTTTACCGTGGTTTGACTAACAGGAAGCTCTGCTGCGGAGTCCGAAAAGTAGAGCCACTGGAGCGCGCCTTATCTGGGGTAAAGGCATGGGTAACTGGACTGCGCAGAGATCAAGGAATGGAACGGTCAGAAATAGGCATTGTGGAGTTTGACGAAAGTCACGCAAATATAAAAATTAATCCACTTGCAAACTGGTCTTTTGATGAAGTCAGGGCTTACGTACAGGAACATAAAGTTCCTTACAACGAGTTGCATGATAAAGGTTATCCGAGCATCGGTTGTTCTCCTTGTACTAGAGCCGTTAAAGATGGAGAGGATCCCCGATCTGGCCGTTGGTGGTGGGAAGCTGATCCAGATTCTAAAGAGTGCGGTCTTCATGTTGTACCGACGCCTGAATCGTAGCCGAATACGGAGCAGCTAATGTCCACAACAACAGATCAAAATTTCGGGGTAGGACGTAACGATTTACTGGAACGATTGGAATCAGAATCGATTCACATTATCCGAGAAGTGGTTGCCGAATTCGAACATCCAGCTCTACTGTTTTCTGGTGGAAAAGACTCTGCAGTCATGCTACATCTGGCAGTAAAGGCTCTTTGGCCTGCAAAACTACCTTTTCCGGTTGTGCACATCGATACTGGTCATAACTTTCCTGAAGTGATTGAATATCGGGATTCCATGGTGAAAGAACTTGGCGTTGAACTTGTAGTCGGTTCTGTGGAGGATGCAATTAAAAACGGGATTGTAAGTGACGTTTCAGGCCCGTATGCAAGCAGAAACCAGATACAGACTCCTGTGCTTCTAAATACGATCAGACAGAATAAATTTGACGCAGTTTTTGGGGGCGCAAGACGGGATGAAGAACGATCACGAGCCAAGGAAAGAGTTTTTTCTTTCCGAGATGCATTCGGTCAGTGGGATCCCAAAAACCAGAGACCGGAGTTGTGGAACATCTATAACGGGCTAGTTTCGGCGGGTCAGAATATAAGGGTGTTCCCTCTGTCTAATTGGACCGAATTGGATATCTGGCGATATATAGAACAAGAAAACCTTTCTTTGCCCTCAATTTACTACGCGCATGAACGTGAAGTTTTTACTCATGAAGCTATGTTGATGGCAGTGGGAGATGTGATGCAGCCGCTAATGAATGAAGAGCTAAGGTTAGCGACAGTTAGATTTAGAACAGTCGGCGACATGACCTGTACTGCAGCTATTGAGTCATTTGCGCGAACTCCCGCGGAGGTGATAGCCGAAACTGCAATTACAACAGTATCGGAACGAGGTGAGAGCAGGGCAGACGATAGAGTATCTGACGCAGCGATGGAAGATAGGAAACGGCAGGGGTACTTCTAATGGATCTTGCGAGAATAGCGACCGTGGGTTCCGTGGATGATGGCAAAAGCACTTTGATTGGTCGATTGCTTTACGATTCCAAAGCAGTATTTGAGGACGGGCTCGACTCCGTTACTCGAATTAGTCAGAGACGCCAGAGTGACTATCTTGAACTCGCTCTGTTGACGGATGGATTACGGGCTGAACGGGAACAAGGGATAACGATTGACGTCGCCTACCGTTATTTCAACACTCCTAAAAGAAACTTCATCATCGCGGATACTCCTGGCCATTTGCAGTACACTCGCAATATGGTCACGGGGGCGTCCACTGCGGATGTCGTCCTCGTTATAGTTGACGCTAGAAACGGGATTGTAGAACAGTCGCGCCGGCATGCCATTATTGCCTCTCTGTTGGGAATAAAACACGCAGTTGTATGTGTGAATAAAATGGACCTTGTCGATTTCAATCTGGATGTGTTCGATTCTATTCGTGATGAATTTGAGATAGCACTTGAATGGTTGGGTATTGAGGATGTCAGATTTGTGCCGGTGTCGGCGCTTAATGGTGACAACGTAATAAATCGCTCTGAAAATATGTCCTGGTACGAGGGTTTAACTCTGCTTGAGCAGTTGGAAAGCATGGAAGTTAAACCGATTGAAATTGCTGCCGCTCCAAGGTTTCCTGTTCAATATGTAATTCGGCCACAGTTGCGTGATTATGCGGACTATCGTGGCTATGCCGGGACCGTAGCTTCTGGCACATTTTCGGTTGGTGATCGAGTAGTGGTACTACCCGGAGGGCAGGAAACTGGGATCGTAGCCATAGATACACCGAGCGGTCCGACAGAAAAGATCGCATGTACCGAGGCAGCTACACTTAGATTCGTAGATCAGATAGGAGCAGCGCGTGGTGATTTAGTTGCACCGGTAGATGATCGGCCACAGGTTTCAGACCGTATTGACGCTAGTATTTGCTGGATGAGTGAATCATCATCTTTAAAAGAAGGCTCTATGTTACGTTTGAAGCACACGTCTCACACGACTCGGGCGTTGATTAGCTCCATTAATACGAAAACAGATGTTACCACTCTGGATATTGATCACGATATTGATGAGTTGAAAATGAACGAGATTGGCACAGTTTCATTGCAAACAATGGATCGTTTAGTT
>DBSW01000103.1 GCA_002306745.1 Dehalococcoidia bacterium UBA1332
AACTGGAGACGTAATGGCTGAACTAAACCCACCAACTGGAGAACTTGACACATCAAAGTCCTATACGGCTACATTCAAAACTGAACGTGGTGACTTCGAAATTATGCTTTATGCGAATGATGCACCATTGACAGTAGAGAACTTCATAAATCTCGCGCTAGCCGGATTCTATGATGGAACTACTTTTCACAGAGTTATTCCAGGATTCATGGCGCAAGGTGGAGATCCCACCGGAACGGGAACAGGTGGACCAGGTTATAGATTTGGCGATGAGTTCAATCCACGCCTCAAACACGATTCAGAAGGCGTGCTCTCAATGGCTAATGCTGGTCCCGGAACCAACGGTAGCCAGTTCTTTATCACGTTTGGACCGACCCCACACCTAGACAACCGACATTCTGTGTTTGGGAAGGTAATAAAAGGTATGGATGTAGTAAAGGCGATCCGTGAGCGAGACCCGATGAGCGATCCGGAACCCGGTGATTTCATCGAAACTATTACGATCAACGAAAAATAAGCTTTGATGATAAACCAGCTAAATTAACTAACTCATTATTAGAGTTTTTTCAATCGCTAGGTGAGATCATTGCGCTAGTGATTGAAACGGAGTCGGACCCTTCGGTATCACTTGCATTTGGTTGGGCATATCTTTGAAAAGTAAATAGTCGACCGCCAACTCCTATCCATATATCTTCTCCAAGGATGACTTCTGGTCCCGCTGGTCGACTATTTACGCGCATCGAAGGATCGCCAATTACGCGCTTATGTATCAATTTGACGTTCATCCCACTAAATTGGAATGCCCCCCCTGAAAACGGCAAACCTGAAAGTTCAGCGGCAGCAACTACATTCTTAGAGGCAAGGCGTTTAATTAAGCTTCGATTTAACATCTTGAAATCCACAACAATTCGACCTGCGTCATCAACTATGTATCCAAATGGTGAGGTCTTTCGCATTACCCAGATCATTGAGCCTGCAACCAAAACTAGTAAAAACCCTAGAGCCGTAACCGCCCAAACTGGCAGGCCGAAAACAGTATCAGGTTCGACAATCACGGTAGCTACAGAAGTTGCGATTGGCGTCTTTCGTGCAAATGGTCTACCTGCGAAGACGCTGTCTAGAAAAACCTCAACCTCATAGGGACCTGATTCAGGAATAATTGCAGCGATGTCGAACTCCCAAGATAATCCAGGTTCCGGCTCATCCACCGGAATAAGAATAGCCTCTAACGTACCTTCGACTCCAGTCAATATAGCGCGGATCGCATCAGGTGTTGTCAGATACGGATAATCGCCAACCAGAACTTGAACACGAGCAACAGTGACGATCTCTCCAGCAGACACCTCGACATCTTTAACTTCTGTTAAATTAATGATCGGAAAGGATTCGCTGCGAAAAGCCGTTTGGCTTCGCATAGTTGCAGCATAGTCACTCCAAGATAGCTTTAAAGCTACATGGTTTATTCCTTGAGATTTTGGTGCAGATAACTGCACCGAGTAAATTCCGTCGCTAGCAAACCTATCACCACTAAGTCCCGCATCATTGAGAGCCACAACTTCTGTTGTTCCATCTGCATTAGCAATAGTGGCCGTCATCTCTGCGCCCGACATAAGTTGCGCAGATTCTCCATTGAATGCAGCTGCCTCAATTACTGCGATTTCACCGACCGGCAGCGGGGGCTGCTCTATCAATCTGAGTTCAAGTGGATTGTAGATATCAACCTCAGCGACTAATTTGGACGCTGGGCCAGTTCCCTGCAATGTCCAATTACCTGGTACGGGCGATGCTATTTCGACAATAACCGCGGATGGAGTGATCCGTATATCAACATTCTCCATATCTGCAGATGCTTTTGTACCGTTAGGAGAGAAGACTGATACGTCTACCATCTCGTGTCGCCTTACGAAAACAGTGGTAAAACGTTCGGTGTGAGGAGCGATATCAAGGTTGACAATAGCTGCCGAATTATCCCTCATCTCGACATCCATTGCATTTTCAAGTGTCAATTGAGAATATTTCTCAAATACGGATGCAATCCCAGACGCACTACCAGCGTCATAGAAAACACCGGTAGAGCCTACCGACAAACCACTCATTAATTCCCTAAGTACTGGCTTTGTCGACGGGAGAGTGATGACGTCAATCATCCATCCCTCTGCAGCGTACAGATCGGCAACGCTTGCTAGGCGTTCGCGAGTATTTGCAGACTCACCAAGAATCCGTCCTGAAGTGACGAGTGCAACCCGAGAACCTTTAGCAGCATCCACTCTAGATAAAAATGAAAAAGTATCGCTCAGCGCAACGAACTGGTCAGACAGTGATGGCCCCATCTCTATACCACGAACTGAGTTGATTACGTCATTTACTAATCGAATGCCATCTGGTCCAGATTCAGCAGTGACGATCTCATTAGTTTCCACCCCATATGATGCAGCGGCAATTGTGCCCGCAGACGTACCTCGGGCCATAGTAAGGGCGATCGTCTCAGATACATCAAGGTCACCCTGAACCGGAGAAGCGCCCTCATCAATCAATATCACCATAACCCCATCTTCTCCAACAGGGTTTGCGGCCTGTGCAGGCAAAGCTGCACCAGCAAACAACACAGTGATCGCAATGAGCGCTATTAGAGACGGGCGACGCATTTCAGACTCCGAGTTTTGATAATTGCCGTCTTATACAGCTAGGAAAATTACGTCCAAGCTGCACCAAGAGCATTTTTATCAGGCACTTAAACCTTATTTACCCAGTCAATTAAATGTATTGATGGACACTGATCAGTTGCAGATCAGATTTAGTACAGATTTCAAAGGTTTTGGAATACCCTATCCACGACCACATCTTTACAGTGACATCAGTAGACCAGTTGACCGCTTTGGAAGCGAACCCTAAACTCACCAATCAAGATCACAATCCGAAAAAACTTCACTTTCGATATCTAACCCAACATAGACACAAAAATTCACAATGAAAATCAACGGCTATTCAATAACCCTTTATGAACATGCTCTAAACCGACGAATGGGAGATGCCAACTCACCATCCGGACGCATACGTGGTAGTTCAAGCGTGCTGGAATTATTCACCGATGAAGGACTAACGGGCATTGCTTTTGGTGGAGCCGGTGCTGCACCGCAGATCAAGTCGATGGTAGAGGGAATACTGATTGGCGAAGACCCTCGTCAGGTGACGGGTCTTTGGAAACGAATGATTGACAGGGCATTCAAATCTGGACACGACGGAGTGATCAATGATGCGATCTCCGCATTAGATGTTGCACTCTGGGATCTAAAAGCAAAATTTAATGATGAGCCACTTTGGAAAACGCTTGGCGGCTCAAACCCAAAAGTCCATGCGTACGCTTCAGGACTCGATTATCCACTATCGGATGACGAAATCGAAGAATGGTACGGAATGATGGCATGCACCTGGGGCTTCAAAGGAGGTAAGTTAAAGGTCGGACTAGACCAAGACGCAGATATTCGCCGAATCAATCGAATGAAAAAAGGGC
>DBSW01000140.1 GCA_002306745.1 Dehalococcoidia bacterium UBA1332
AATTGTTGGTGCAGGTTCTGCTGGTGCAGTTTTGGCTGCACGTCTGACTGAGGATCCTTCAAGGTCTGTTTTGTTGTTAGAGGCAGGCCCCGATTACGTTGACCCTGAAACTCTCCCAACAGAACTTAAGCACGGATACGGTGTAGAACCTAAACTTTGGGCAAAGGCATTTGGCGAACTGAGTACCCATAACTGGGGATACGAAGGTAGGGCTACAGCAAAAAACCCAAGTATTAGTGTCCCGAGAGGTAAGGTAGTTGGTGGCTCCAGTGCAGTAAATGCCCAAATTTTTCTACGTGGAGTCCCTGAAGATTATGATGCTTGGGTAAAGGAAGGGAATGAAGGTTGGGGATACCGAGACCTTTTGCCTTATTTTCGCAAAGTCGAAAAAGATCCAGATTTCACTGGAGACTTCCATAGTGGAGAAGGTTCAGTGCCGCTAAGGCGTTGGAGGCAATCCGAAATGCTTGCCGACCAGATAGCTTTCTATGAGGCATGCAAAAGTTACGGCTTTGATGAAAGTCTGGATCAAAACCACCCTGACTCTACAGGTATAGGTCCAACTCCGTTCAATAATGCTGACGGCATAAGATGGTCCACTTCATTGACATATTTGGAGCCTGCAAGGCATCGCCTAAACCTCACAATAAGATCAGAAACTAAGGTAAGATCCGTGATTTTTGATAATCAACGAGCGACGGGGGTTTTAGCTGAATCGGGTGGTGATCTTTTTGAACTTACTGCAGGCGAAGTAATTCTTTGTGGCGGCGCATATGCATCTCCACAGTTATTGATGTTATCTGGGGTGGGGCCGGATGATGAACTCAATAAACATGGCATATCTGTTTTGAGCGATTTGCCTGGTGTAGGCGAAAACCTCAGAGATCATCCTCAAATACAACTCACCTTCTCGACCAAGGCTGGTTTCGATCAACATCCACTCGATCCTAGGATCCAGAATGCTCTTAGGTATACCGCTGAAGGATCAACTTACCGTAACGACATGTTTATACACCCGATAGCTCATGCTTCGGAGTTTGATACTTATACAGTTCCAACAGGTCAGAGTATTCGAGACGATGAAGTTGGCGTTGGAATGATTGCGACTATATATCTGGCTGATGGATCCGGGAGAGTCACTTTGAGGTCTAGAGACCCAGAAGAGCAGCCAGAAATAGACTTCAATTACCTTTCTGAAGAAAACGATCGGGCTCGTTTGAGGGAAGCAGTGTACATCTGCTTAGATCTAGCTAAACAAGATTCTTACTCGGACATAATTGACCAATTGATAAATCCTGCGCCAGAAGATCTCGAATCTGATTCGAAGCTTGATGATTGGTTGTTGCGTTATGTAAGGACGAGCCACCATGGATCTGGAACGTGCAAGATGGGACCGACTACCGACCCAAAATCAGTAGTTGATAATGCTGGACGAGTGCATGGGATCGGTAACCTTAGGGTGGTTGATGCATCGATCATGCCTGATTGTATTAGGGCGAATACGAATCTAACCACCATGGTTATTGGTGAGCGGATTGCGGACTTAATAAAACAGGGTTCTTGAATGTGTACGTGTCTTGCCCGTTTCTAATTTTGCGCTCTACTCTCTATGCTCTGGAGTACGTTTCCACCAGAGGTGTAAATTCAGCGTCTGGGTCCATGGGATACATCGGCCTCGAGCAAATCGTATGTCCTAATGAGTGGAGATTTGCGCTTGTGGAACCGGGTGCGTCAACGTTGAAATTATGCTCTGCCCAATCATCGAAAAAACGGGGTTGGCAATGTGGTGATTTCACAATTATCGAGTGAAAACGTTGAGGATCTAAGCCATGGCCCAGAAACAGTGAGCGATCCAGCAAGCTGACTGGAAGTGAGGTTATGACGATAGTGAAATTTTTGCTGGTGACGACGGCTGTTGGACCCGCGTATTGAGGCATCCCCCAGGATTCAAGAATGTAGTTGCCATCGGACAGAAGATTTACTTTGCATTCAAAAATTTCTGGAGTAAATCTAGAATCTATTGAACCACCAAGAGTTGTTTTAAATGTTCCGTTGACTCCTGCCTCGAAGGCCATGCTTGCTGCATTGGCATCTGTAATAGGCGCTAGAACCGTGTGTGGATACTTGACATCTTTCATTGCCGAGATAATTGAATTCGAATCTCCAGGAGCTCCAGATGAAGGCGCATCGGCAGCATCGGTAAATATTATTGATCCGGCCATATCAGTCGCTTTTGTTATGGCTTCATTTATTGAGACCAGAGATGTCTGCATTTTTGAGCGGTTCGCCCAGAAAGATGTGGTTAGTTCTGCGGCGATTTTGGAAGCCTTGCCTGAGTCGTCATCGGTTGTAATAAATGCCTGGCTACAAAGTTCTGGAACGTCAGTGAACGGATTGCCAATCAAAAATCCTCCTGACAGTATTTCTTCGTTTGCTTCGTAAGCTTTTATAGCCTTGATCTGTTCACCGAAACACCCCGTTTCTGTGATTAATTCGTTTCCTCTTACCAACGTGGGTACACGCACTCTAGTAGTGACAGGCTTTGCTCCATCAAGAATTTTCAATAAGAGGCGAGCAGCTCGTTCTCCCGTGTCGAATAAATCCACATGTGGATAGGTGTGATACGAGGTTAGAGCGTTACCGTTTTCAATCATTTTGGTAGTTAAAATACCGTGGAGATCGAGGGAAAACACTATCGGGACGTCTTCTCCGAATAATTGGCGCGTATGTTCCAATACCCAGCCTTCAGGATCTAATTCAGATTCACCGCCCATAGCTCCGTGTAGAGCGAAATAAATTCCATCGACCTCACCGACGTGTGGGCTTAGGTGGTCTATGAAATCTGCAGACAGTTCATTCCAGCAATCTGCTGACATCGGCCCGGCACTGACCGCTTTGGCTCCGTACGTTGTGAAGTACTCAATTTCTTTGTTACCGGAAAAAACTTTCATAGCACCAGCTATCGCTGTACCAGTACCGTTATTTATTTTTTCTACTTCGTCGCTTCTTTGTATGGAAAACAGATCTATTTCTGTCAGTTTTGGATTAAACGTTGAAATCTCTTGAGATATTCCAGCGATCAGAATCCGTTTCATTAATGATTGCTCCATGGTGTTTGCCGAAACAAAAATACTTGTTCAAAAGGTACAGTTGATTTACCCTTCTCGCATGATCAAGTTGGGGCTTATTACCTTAAAAAACCGCGAGAAATTACATGACAGTTGTTGATCTAGAGATCGTGAAAAGATTTCCATACGCCGCAGGCCGCGAGTTTAAAAATATAGGTAGCTTCGAACAGGTGGATGCTGAAGTAACTTTATCTGTAGATCCTGATGCTGAATGTAACCTAGCGATTGTTGATCTGAAATACGCTCCACGCAACCCCCGAGGTCAGGTGGTATTTAAGGCCGATTTTTCAATCGTAAAACCGGTTGATCCTTCCCGTGGAACTAACCGACTTATGGTTGAACTACCTAATAGAGGTAGACGACGTGTAGTGGACACGTTCAACATGTCCGGAAAAGACCCAGCTGCCAGTGCTGGTCCCGGAGATGGCTTTTTGTTTGAACGAGGATTCACGGTAGCTTCTATCGGTTGGCAATGGGATGTTTATCGCGACGAGATACTTATGGGTTTGGAGGCGCCATTTGCCGATCTCGCCAACTGTGATAATCCTGGTAAATCCGTAGTTGAAATTAGGCCTAATCAGCTTTCCTCAACCTGGTTACTCAATGATCGAATTCATAAGCCTGTGCGTGCAGCTGATATCAATGAGCAAGAAGCCAGTTTATTCGTTAGTGAGTATGAGGACGGACCAAAGAAGATCATACCGAGAACCGAATGGAACTTTGCTAAAGAAACGCCGGATGGCGTCGTATCCAGTGACGAGTACGTGTATATGCAATCTGGTTTTCAGCCAGGTCTGTGTTATCAGGTCGTGTATACATCCAAAGATGCTCCTGTAACAGGCGCTGGTTTTATCGCTTTGCGTGACATAACTTCCTGCCTGAAATACGAGCCAGAATTGCTAATGACAGGGCTTGCTAAATTCGAATCAATAATTGGTTATGGAACTTCACAGACTGGTCGTATGCTCCGACAGTTCATACATCTAGGGTTGAACGTGGATGAAAAAAAACGGCCTGTATTTGATGGATTACTTCCCCACGTCGCAGGTGCGAGGATGGGAGCATTTAATCATCGTTATGCGCAACCTTCCAATCATTCGTATCCAAGCTTCGGTCATCTCCCTCCATTCACTGACATCGATGTTGATGATCCAATATCAAACGCATCTAGAGGTCTTCTGGCTCGGCTAGAACAGTTGAACGCAGTACCTAAAGTTATCTATACAAATACTTCTGCGGAATACTGGCGGGGAGATTGTTCGTTGATGCATACCGACGCTCACGGTACGCAGGACGTCCCGTTAGGAAAGAATTCTCGGATGTATCATTTTGCCGGTACACAGCATGGGGCTGGAGGTCTGCCTCAGTCTCATGAGGGAGCTGCCGAGAACGCTAAAGGTAGATATGCCTATAACGTTTTGGACTATACACCTTTACTTCGATCTGCATTAGTTGCTCTAGAGAGTTGGATTGAAAGTCATGTGAATCCACCACCTAGCAAACATCCAATATTAGAAGATGGAACAGCGGTTCCTAGAGGCAAAGTCTTATCTAAATTTAGTCGACTTCCAAATCAAGTCACTCCAGATCCGGACAAGCTCTGGGTGATTAGAAATACAGATTTAGGTGATGGAGTTGATGAAGGGTTTGGCGATTACCCTCCGGTTGAAGGAGATGCGTATACATGCTTGGTCTCGGATGTTGACGAGGATGGTAATGAGGTTTCAGGTATCAGACTTCCTGATTTGAATCATCCTGTTGCAACACACGCTGGCTGGAATGTACGGCATCCAGACACAGGGTCGGCGGATCAAATTATCCCAATGCAAGGTTTTACTCGATGGTTTCCAGTTAATTCGGAACAACAAACAAGAAACAAAGATTCAAGAGTTGCAATAAATGACAGGTATACCGATCGCCATGAATACGAAAAATTAGTACGTCAGGATACAGAACTACTAGTGTCGGATGGGTATGTATTACAACAGGATTTGGAATTAGTAGTCCATAATGCTTTGGACCGGTACGACGAATCACTTTCACGCTCGAAAGAATCGATTTGATACTTTCTTTGCTTGCAGCGAATTTAGTTTTTAGAAGTCGTTATTTCACCTAAATTGGAATTGAATATGTCAAAGAATTTCGAAGTTGAAATGTTATTGGACATCAAGACACCGATGAGAGACGGTGTAAATCTTTCCTCTGACATTTACTTGCCAAAATCAGATGGCCCTTTTCCGGTAATTTTGATGAGAACCCCTTATAGCAATAATGGTGACGATATCGTCAAAACATCTATTAGCTATGCTAATCGTGGGTATGCGTGCGTGATCCAAGACGTGCGAGGTCGTTGGGACTCTGATGGTGAGTATTACCCATTCCATCAAGAGGCCAAAGATGGATATGACACTCAAGAGTGGATAAGCAAGCAGCGCTGGTGTGATGGGAATATTGGAATGATTGGCGGTTCTTATCTTGGAGCAGTGCAATGGCTAAGTGCGCCTTTAAAAAGCAATCATCTCAAGGCGATAGTTCCGCGCGTGATGTGTACTGATTACTACAACGGTTTAGTGCATCCTGGTGGTACTTTTCAGTTGAATGTGATGATGACATGGGGTATGCGAACCAGCGGGCGTACTGCGCAGACCATTGACTATCACAACTGGACTAAAGCATTCCATTCCTTACCGCTAGCTGATCTTGGCGGAAGTACGGGGCGTTCCATGGCCTTTTGGCAGGATTGGCATGAACATCAAAATGATGATGAATATTGGGATGAAGTTAATACAGAAAGACGTTTTAGCGATATTGAGGTGCCAGCGCTAATCATGGGTGGCTG
Source organism: Dehalococcoidia bacterium UBA1332 (assembly GCA_002306745.1). Taxonomy (GTDB): domain Bacteria; phylum Chloroflexota; class Dehalococcoidia; order Lucifugimonadales; family Lucifugimonadaceae; genus Lucifugimonas. The sequence continues at coordinate 5,968 of DBSW01000140.1, forward strand.
GTATGACCTTTATGCAACTGATGCATTCGATAACTTTAACGGTATGCGGCAGCAAGGTGGTTCGGAATTGGCGCGCCAGAGTCAGTTAATTATGGGACCATGGCCCCATCGGCTTAGCCAGTCCACGAAAACCGGAGACATAGATTTTGGATCTCCATCCAAAATAGACCTTGACGGTATCGAGCGGCGATGGTTGAACCGTTGGATGCTAGGCGAAGATAATGGAGTGGACGATGAAGCCCCGCTACGGCTGTTTATAATGGGCACAAATGAGTGGCGAGATGAACAGGAGTGGCCTTTAGCAAGAACTGATTGGCAGACATGGAATTTACATTCAGAAGGTCGTGCAAATACAGCGCGTGGAGACGGAACCATATCCTTGATTGAATCTGGTGAAGAATTACCTGACACATTTACTTACGATCCAGAATTTCCTGTACAAACCATCGGTGGAAACAATTGTTGCTCCCCGGATATCGTTCCATGGGGTCCCTATGACCAAAGACCAGTGGAAAACCGCGGGGATGTGCTGTGCTTCACTACAGAACCCATGGATAGCGATTTCGAGGTGACAGGCCCCGTCAAACTCAAGCTCTACGCGTCTACCGATGCAGTCGATACTGATTGGACGGCAAAACTAGTCGATGTATCCCCCGATGGATATGCAAAGAACCTTTGTGACAGCATCATAAGAGCTCGTTACCGGAAAGGATTCGAGAAATCTGATCTACTTAAGCCAGGGCGTGTCTATGATTACGACCTATATGTGGGTGTAACTGCCAACGTATTTAAAGCTGGTCACCGTATTCGTTTAGAGATCTCCTCTTCGAATTTCCCTCGGTTTGATCGTAACTTAAATACTGGCGCAACACCTGGTTACGATTCTGAGGTAAAGGTTGCGACGCAGAAGGTTTTTCACTCGTCAAAATATCCATCTCACATCGTTCTTCCGGTCATTCAACGTACTTAAATTTGGGAAAATATCGTCAATCCTGGAAAAACTATTATGCGCGAAAAAATTAGAGACAAAACTCGTGATGAGCTTGCGGATCACCTAAATAGCATTGGTGTAGAGGCGTCTTTGTCAGAGCGTAAAAGACCTGAGGAAGCTATTGGCAATAAATGGTGGCGTCGGTCCCTTGGTGTGATTGACATTGCTACAGGACCTATCAGTTTCATAAACGTGGTTAAAAAAGATCGAAGCAAAGATTCACCTCCTAAATGGTGGATTTTCCTTTGTGTGCCGCACGACAAAGAATTGCCTGAATCGCGATCAGTTAATATTCGTACTAAACGTCGAAAATCATTCCCTATCTTTGGTTCGGTAGTTGGTGTCGACTGGAAGGGTCAAGATCGCGGTCATGGCCTCGCAAAGAAACTTTCGGATGATCAACGGACTGACAATCTCGCTGCTGACATTGGAAACATCAGATTACAAACTTTGCACGATGATTTTTCTGGGTGGTCTATCGAGATCGACAGAAAAATCAACCCGACGAGGGAGCAATGGGACTCTTTGGAGCGCATCGCGCTTATAGCTAAGGATTCAATTCCATATTTTTAGCCTTAGTGCTGTTTTTCTGTCTGTACCTCATATTTTTATTTTTTCTGTATCAAACAGCAAAAAATAATGGTTTACGCAATTAATTAATTTCTTCTGTTGGCATGGACGTAAAACTAAGCAGGTTTTTGTTTCCTGAATTGTTTCGTAATGATGATAGCGATATTCAGATAAAAGCGTAATCCGTCATCAATTTGATTGATGGCGGGTCGATCTGTAATGTCCTAACTGTCTAGTACACGAACGGAAATCCATGAAGAAATTAACCAAAATTTTTGCTATCTGTCTGATTGTGGCTTTGTCTATTTACGTAGGCGATTCGTCGCATAACTTAGAAGTGGTCCAGGCCGACCATAGTTACAGTCAACTTGAATTTAAGGTCAACATCCAATCAGTTAGTGAAACAGGTGGTTGTATAGATGATTGGCTTTTTGGGTGCGGGGACGCAGATTTTTACCCGGAAGTCAGTTTGAATGCTGGAGCTAATGTAACTTACAGCTATGTAGATGATGACAACTCTATTTCCCCTAATTGGACTTTTCCAAAGGCTGGTAGTGCCAACCACCCAGTATTGATGCAGAAACGAGCTGATTTCGTTATCAAGATATGGGATCGTGACGGTGGTTTACGCGGGGATGATGACCCGATTGACATCAAACCAAATGCAGGAAGATCCCTGATTGGTCACGTAGAATGGAATTTTGACGAGGCAAATCCAGCTGATACTTTTACGTGGGCCAAATTAGTCGTGGATGGTGCCGGAGTTGGCGGTGCTGATTTTGAAACTTTTTTTGAGGTTGATCCACCCCATGGGTTTATTGTCGAGGACATCCAGTTCTCAGGGAATGCAGGCGATCGTGCTAGGGTAACTTTGGACTTTATGCTGGAAGTGTCCGGTGGTATTCCAGTCGATGAGCCCGGTGCGAAAGTAAGGCCATTAGGTATACATACACCTATACACCCTAGCCCGACTGATGATTTAACAATAACCGCAGGACTTGTCGATGAATATGGAGACGCAGTCAGCTTCGACACCTTAGAAATTTGGATAGATGAAGACGGTCTTGAAAGCACCAAAGATGACCGATCGGTTCTGCAGGGAACGGTATTGGGTACTTGCTGGCCAAGCGGATCTTCGTCTGGCTCAACTTGTAGCGAGACAGTAGATCTATCATTAATACCAGAAGCTCCAGGTTTAGGACCTAATGTTCAAAGAACTTTTTCATATGGTATTTATGCCAAGAACGCTGCAACTCATGGAACTGCGTTATGGTCTGGCTGGCGAACACTGACCGTTGGTAACCGGACTGGAGCCAATTTCATAGGATTCTCTTTGGGTAAAGGGAATCCTAAGAATGCTGTGGATCTGCTGTTTACTCCACACGCTGAAGACTACGGCGCCACAGACTGTTCGAATGAACCTGTTGATTCTGAGCTACTCAACCCTGGAGTTTATGACGCCAATAATGATGGTTTGATGTTCCCAATCCCTAGAATGCCAGTATGTGCAACTCCTGTTTCTCAAACGCTCTTTACTGCCGGAATAGAAGATATCTGGACTAATGCTTTTGTTACATCAGTGGATTGGGAGAATGACATTAGTGGTTCTATAGACACACCTCCGCATCTAGATGTGATTACTCTATATCAAGATCGATTCAATTATTGGTACACAACTGAGCCAGGAATCGGTACTGGATTCAGTGACGGCGATTGTGGTGTTGTTATACCCAAGACGATACAAAACGGTATTGTTCTGCCTGTGGCTTCTTTTGTAGACACTGCATTTTTGTTGCATACCACTCCTTGGAGAGATTGTGCTCCTGGGGGAGGCAAACGTGTAACAATCGAGCAGGCTGAGTATCCTACAGCACTCCATGAGATGGGACATCGTCCCTTTGGTGCGGCTGATATTTACTGTTGTGATGGAGGTTATTTTCAGGTCGGCGCATACCCTAATCTTTACGCTGAGCAAGAAGAATTTGATTTGTGGTATCCAGGTCAGTCTTATGTAGAAGGGGTCGACCAAGATTACGATTGGGGAGACTCAGTTCCAGGGTGTGAGGACGAGCCGTTACTCGGGTCATCTGGAATGCCTGTTCCTGACGCAAACAATGATCCCTGCCCAAGTTTCGAAGATGATCATTTTGGTAGTAGTGATTGGTTTAGGCCTGAACCAGTACAGAGTTTGATGGGAAATCAGTGGTCGTCCGTGGTTTTGGCGGATGGTAGAACAGTTTACGTTCAGGCAGGGCCTAGTACTTTCCACAGAATCCAATGGTATATAGGAAACTGCGATGGGGGAGGATGCTAATGGCTATTCAATTCATATCTGTGGCAAAGTTTTATCGCTTGCGCGTGATTGTTTTGGTCCTTTCGTTGATCTTTGCTACCAACATTACCTCCTCAAGTGTGGTTCTAGCGGATGGTGAGGATCCCCATCCGGCGCTAACTGACGATGTACCTCAGATCGACATGTCCGATACCGAATTGCTCATCAATCTGAAAATTTCGGCCGAGCCAACGGGAGAGTTAACTTTAGAGACTCATCATTTTCGTGAAGATGTCTTAAGTTCTCCTATAGCCGTTCCGTGGTTTTGGGCGGCTCGGATAATTACATTCGATAATCGATGTTCGAGATTGACCCCGTTGGAAGACCCCACGATAGCCCGATTTGAGGATCCAGAGGATTCCCATGAACATGCTCATGAACATTGGGGTTCTACGACGACGGCGACTGAACTTCAAGTAGAATTGCCTGTGGACCCAGGTATGCATGAGATAGAGATTCTCAACTCAGATTATGAGGTTGTTGCTAAATATAATGCAGCTATTCTCCTTGATTCCTTCTGCGAGGGTGATCCAGATAATTCACTCTGCGCGCTTAGAAAATCTTTGTTGATTCTTTTGGATGACGATGATGGCATGGAAGATTTTTCTGTGGATATATCAGATTCATTCGAAGACTTAGAACATTTAGAAAAGGTTAGTAACCGAGAAGGTTATAAAGTACTTTCATCAGATGAAAGACCCCTTTATCTCGTGGACATAGCGAAAACTTCGTTTCCTTGGGATAAAGCTCACAGCACCACAAATCCGTTCGAACATTCATCTGGGAAGGGTGTTTACAACGGCTATAAAGGATTGCGGTCAGGTGATATTGACCAATCAGAAGGGTCTTTGATGATTTCTCTTGAAGAGCCTGCTAGAGGTATTGGGATGAAACTCGGGTTTATGACTCCTAGTCAGGTCATGAAGCAAGATGAAGTTGCTTTGGAAATGTCGAGTATTCTTGCGGATTATGACGAAGGTGTACCATCTGAGATCTTAGAAAAAGTTTCGACCCAGTTAATCGGCAAGAATGACCCGGTATTAGTGAAATTTGCGGTTTATGATTCTGATCGAAAAAAAATCAATTCAACGCAAAAATCGATCGTGCCAGTCCCTGGTCTTCATACATTTGTGGGCCTTGTTACCCCAAACAACAACATCTCGTACGTCGAGATTAGGTATCATGATTTTGAAAATCCCGATTATGCATCAGCTGAGTTTATTACGGATGTTTTATTGTTTGCTCAAGATGCCGAAAAGATTGATCCGAGGCCGTTTGACATTAATGAAAAACCGTGTGAAAGCCCCATACTTTTTCATACCGGACCGATCACCGATTTCAAACCACTCCCTGAGCTTGATCGATTGGTCTTGCCGGAACCGGAGGATCATGTCCACGAAGATTTAATCGATCCAACTGTGACGCCAGTTGTTAAAGATCCGATTGTCCCTACATCCACTCCAACTATAACTCCTCCGCGTCCAGATCTTTCGGGTCCCGGAAGCAGGGGAGATTCCGGAAGTAATCCTTTATCTGGTGGTAGTAACGGCCAAGAACCAGTAATCGAAACCAGGTCTGACCGAAATGATGATGATGATGCACCTCAAGAAATTGCGGTGAGTTGCAACTCTGCGTTTGGGGACGGAGGTAAATCTTCGTCAGAAGGGATTGCAATTGGTATCGGTTTGGTCTTTTTATTCGCTTACTTTAAGCGTCGACAATTTAGATCTGTAAAATCATTTGTGGTTGACAGGTTAAGGGTCTAAGTTGGAGCGCTACTTTTATCCGATTGATTTGCTTACCTAGATCGTAATTCGACCCTTAACATTCAAAAGTAAAAGCGATACCAGTAAATCAGCTTAGGCCATCGATAGAAGCCAATTATTTTTCGATCTTAACTTAGATGTACTTTTTTTGCGATATTGCTAAATAGATTTCCTTATCAACTAAATGCTTGTAGTAAATCCGCTCTATAGTCGACTTGTGCTAAAGCATATTTTTTGGCTATTTATGCTATTAATCGGAATGTTTTTCACAGGATGTGAATCGAATAAACACCACGGAAATATCAAATCTATCGACGAAATAAAAACTGTTGAATCTAGACTGGTAATTCTGCATCCGATTAAGAATCTTGAGCATGTATGGGGGATTCAGCCATTTAGCACTAGAGATAACAAACATGGGATTATGTTTCACAATGGTCTTGATTACTTCATAAATACCTCTGAGGCTGTAGTAGTATCCAGTGTCGACGGGACTTTGCTAGAAGCTAGAGTGTTCACCAGACCAGAAGATGGCGCAAGCCAGTTGAACTTGATTATTGAAACACCTAGCGGTCCATTAGTTTCATATAGTTTGGAGCCTTCTGCTGGATTGGCGAGCATCGACAAAAAAAAATTGCAGTTAGAAATCGCTAATGAGATGAAATCTCGTTTGCGGGTTAAATCGGGCGCAAGTTTAGTTAAAGGGCAAGAATTAGGGGTTTTAATTGCGCAAGATGATTGGGCTCATGTACACATGTCAGTTAAATGGCCTGTGAATCGCTCCGAGGTTTGGTTATGCCCGGCTGAGTTTATGGCTCATCAACTTGTGTCTGGAATTCAAACTCGCATCCAGCGCTGGAAAGATATCAACTATCAGTCACTATCAAATATAGAAATCTGCAATTAGAGACTCTCTACATTAGTTCTTATACGTTCATACCGTTCTTATTGAATAGGATAAATCTAATTTTTCGGTAAAAACGGTTTGTATTTGCCCGATCGTAATCCTAGATATTGATAAAAAAGGTTGATTGATGTGCTACATACCTCATAACATGTCGCATAATTCGACCGATTCGGTAATAAATAATCGATATGGGAGCTATTTTGATGGTTACGGCGACGAAAAACATCACCGAGCAGTTTGCTGAGCAGGGTTACGTAAAAGTTGAGGGTATTCTAGACCCAGAGACAGTTCTTGACCCCATAATTGAGGAGTACCACGGTGTTCTTGATCAACTTGCGACCGACCTTTTCGCTGAAGGTCAGATCAGCTCCGAATTCAAAGACCTTCCCTTCGATAAACGTTTAATTAAGATTTATCAGGAAACCGGTCAAGCTCACGCACAGTACTTTGATTTTTCGCTACCTTTTTCTGGAGTCCGACCTGACACTCCATTTTGGACCGGGCCAGCTGTGTTTAACGCCTTTGTTAACGACAATCTATTGGATGTTGTTGAACAGTTAATTGGACCTGAAATTTACTCTAATCCAGTTCAGCATGTGCGCATCAAGCCACCTGAAAAATTCCTGCCCTCGGATGACAATGGCATGCCCGTCATAGGTGCAACCGCTTGGCATCAGGACCACGGTGTTGTAACGGAAGAGGCCGATGAAACAAACATGATCACCACTTGGTTTTCACTAACAGATACACCTGTTGAGTCGGGTCCATTGCGTGTCGTGCCGGGAAGTCATGATGATGGCTTGCTGACCCACTGTCTGGACTATGAAGGAAACGGTCCTGAATTTCGTGGTGGTAGACAGATCCCAGAACGTTTATTCACGAAAGATCAGTCGGTGCCGTTGCCTACAAAAAGAGGAGACGTCATATTCCTACACAAGCAATTGGTGCACGGTTCGTTAGCTAATGTAAGCGACCAGATTAGGTGGAGTTTTGATCTCCGGTATAACCCTATTGGGGAAAATACTGGCCGAGAGATATTCCCTGGTTTTGTTGCAAGGAGTAAAGCGAATCCAGAAAGTGAATTGCGCGATCCTGATCGGTGGCAAAAAAGTTGGTTAGACTGTAGGTCACGAATGGCTAAAGTGAATCAATCAGGTATGGACGACGTCCCCTTCAGTAGGTGGGAGGATGGTCATCCAGATTGCGAAACGTAAGCTGAACGTTATGGCTTCTATGACAAAGGGTATAACGGCCTAAGTGTTTTAGGTTTGTTGCACTCGTATTCCTAGTGCGCTGAGCATCTGTTTATCAACGTCACATAACAGCTGCTAGGAAATAACTACTCAGAAATGGAATTTAATCTGGATGATATGTATCTATTCATGCTGCTAAAGATTATTTTCTTTTGAGTAAAACGGAGAGTTT
>DBSW01000091.1 GCA_002306745.1 Dehalococcoidia bacterium UBA1332
AGATTGCGATGAAGGTACTAAGAAAGGTTGCCGAAGGGGTTGCTAGTGTTGCAAAACTAGAGAAGCCACCAGGTATGGAAGGTCGTGTGTTGAGCATATTGTTGGCGCCGTCTCCTCAGCAGAAAGCGAGAGACCGTCAGGAAAAACAGGAAAAATCCACTACAACATCAATAGCAGAATCTTGATAAAACGATGATTCGCTAATCTAGTCAAAAGACTCAATTTAGTTGATTGTTTATTAATTTGATTAATACAGTTAGAACGGAATAAATTTGGTATGCCGAAGATGAAGACCCATAAGGGTGCTAAAAAACGGTTCCACCTGAGTGGCACAGGTAAGGTGTTGCGAACCAAGGGACCGAAAAGTCATTTTCGCCGACGCAAAGCCGCGCGAGTTAAGCGGTTGTTTGGTGGCAAGGTTTCGCTTGACTCCAAAACATTTTCAAAAACCATAAAGCAGTCGCTTAACGCAATTCGCTAGAAGCAACTTAATTACGAGGCGGTCATGTAATTAGACCTCCTCAATTTAATGTCTAGGAGACTACATTGGCCAGGGTAAAAGCCGGTAAAACTACACGAAGACGCCACAAAGCGGTACTCAAGCTTACGCGGGGACATCGAGCATCTCGTAGTCGGCGTTATCGTGTTGCACGAGAGTCATTGACCCATGCTCAGGCTTATTCAACTGCTCATCGTCGCCTTAAGAAACGAACTAATCGCTCTCTCCAGATTATTCGTATAAATGCTGCTGCCCGCGCTTTAGGCGTTAATTACGCTAGTTTGATACACGGCATGTCACTTGCGGGGATTGAGATTGACAGAAATTCGTTAGCAGAGCTTGCTGTCCACGAACCTGAAGGATTTTCAGAAATCGTTCGGACCGCCCAGACGGCTCTTCCATCGGGTTAATCGGTTGATGAACGATTAGATTTATCGATCGTTTGAATTGTAATTTGAAGAGTTGTGATTTCGAGACGCAACTAAGTGTTCCTCGTAGAATCTAACTAACTTTTCGATGTATGTATCAGGTTCTGTTCTGAACGCTCCGGTGTGACCAGCGCGTGGGACGATCCATATAGATTCTTTCCCTAACTCGATTTCATCGAAGCTTGCTCCGATTGCTCTACCTAATAGTCGCGCGTGCTCTACCGGTACTTTGGGATCTTCTTCTCCATGGATGATTAGTACGGGTGTGTCTGTGCGAGCGATAGCTCTCGCTGGAGATATTTCTCGTATATCGATTTCGTGCAGCAGTTGCGCCATAAACTTCATACCAGGTAAACAAACCCGCATTATTCGTTTGACGCCGGTCATGGAAGTTTTTATCAGCATTTCCAGATCCGCAAATGCGCTATCTGAAACTACTGCGCCAAAACTGTTGTGCTTTGACCCAGCAAGTAAAGCAACGGATCCTCCTAATGAGAATCCTAAGATACCGATTTTGGTTCTATTCGCTCCATTGCTGACAAGATAATCTGATGCACCTAAGACATCGAGTTGTTCGAATAATCCGGAGGAAGACATCGTTGATGGAGAATCCCCGCGTCCTCGTAAATCGCACATAAAAATTCCGAAACCATGCCGATGCAGCTCACGGGCAATTCCAAGTGTGCCGGTTTTAGAGTCGCTGCGACTCGCGTCATCGCCGTTCACCATGATCACCCATGAAGTATCTCGGGTTATAGGTAAAGGTTCTAACTGATTACATGGTGGAGCGATCAACCATCCAGAAAGTTCTGTACCCCCTCCGCGGCTGGTAAAAATTACGTTACGGAAGTCGAGTTTTACGGTTTTAGGATTAACTTCATGGCGAACTCTATTTACCTGTGTTAATTTCGCTGCCATTGCAGATGACACACCAACATAGCTCCCGGCGGCGAGACCAAGTAGTGTGAAAGTTGTTTTTATTAAGCCCACAGCCGCACCCTAAGTTAGTTACATAGTGGAATATGTATCTCAACAATCAGTTATTGAATTTGATCTGATACGTAATCACGAAAAATTTATTGTCCAACAATGGTTGTTATGCAATTACGGAATCAGCCATTACTAGTACTAATGCAAGAGCTAGATAGAGAAGTGAATATTTATATAGGCGAGTTGCTGTTGGCTTATTAGGGAATCGTATCAATTTATAGCTATATCGGAAAAGAGTGGTATTTAAAAGGACTGCCCCGATCAGATATATCCACCCCAAGTTTTCTGTAATTAATCCAAAAAGGATCATCAGGACAGCCAGAATCACTGTATACAACATTATTTGTACAGTAGTGTGCTCCACGCCACGGACTACTGGGAGCATGGGAATGTTTGCTTTCGCGTAGTCATCTTTGATCATAATCGCTAGTGCCCAAAAATGAGGAGGAGTCCAGAAGAAAATGATGATAAAAAGATACCAAGCTGAGAGGTTTAGTGTTCCTGTCGCCGCAGCAAATCCTACCAAGGGGGGAACAGCTCCTGCTGCGCCGCCCAGAACAATATTTTGAGGTGTTGTTCGCTTGAGTATGACTGTATAAAGCCCAAAGTATAGTACTGTCCCAGCTATTGCCAATAAGGCCGCTAGGTAATTTGTCATCAAAGAGAATATTGCGAAGGATAGAACATTTAATGTGAGACCGAAAATAATCGCTGTAACCGGGGAGATTCGACCTTCTGCAACAGGGCGGTTCTTGGTCCTTCCCATCTTCTGATCGATTTCTTTTTCATAAGCCATGTTCAGTGATGCAGCGCCGCCAGCGGCAAGTGCTCCTCCAGATAATACTGCTATCAGCACCTCCATTTTTGGTGTTGCATCTGAACCAAGAAACGCACCAGCTATAGCAGAAACCAGAAGTAAGGACATGACTTTTGGCTTTGTGAGAGAGATAAAATCGTTGAGTTGCCCCATTACCGAATGAGGTTCAACTGTCTGGTCGGTTGTTGTCATAAGTGAATATTGGATAGTTTAAGAGTCTATGTTTTATTGGTAGTTTTCGGAGAGTTGTCGTCTAGGTAATGGGCGTAATAACAGCGCGACTATAAACACCATATCAATCCAAATTAATGTGGCAAGACTTAGGTGTCCTGCTCGTGCCCACTCTGCAAACGATGTCCATGGATTTGCTGCACCCATTAGCATTTGCGCAAATATTATTATTGCTGATGCAAGGGCTGCAAATCTGAGTGTTTGTGTAATGTTTGACAATCGCCATACTTTATGTCCGGCATATAGGACCATCAGTACGGATAATAATGATAGAACTCGGTGACACATGTGGATCCAAGCGAACATTGACTGTGGAATTAAATCTCCCCCACATAGTGGCCATGATGCGCACACTGCACCGGCTTCGCGCCAAACTGCAAAAGAACCTGAAAGAAGTGCAATTAACGTAGACACGGCTGCTGCTGCAGAAAACATAAGAGCACTGCGATGTTCATTGTTGACTCGACCCCAAAGCCAAGGGGAGCTTCCAGACGTTTTTTTGTCTCTGCTGTAAGTAGCTGCTACAAGTGTGAATATTGCCAAAAGTGCGACTATCTCTGCTAGGAAAAGATGGAGAGTTCGTATAGCTGGATTGAGGTCATTTAATACTACCGCTCCACCGATCATTCCTACTATGAAAATCAGTATCAATTCGACCGTTGCTAACCAGGCAACTGTGTGGGTAGACCTATGTTTGATCCAAACCCTTATCACTGCAAATATTATCGCTAGCCCAAGTAAAGTTCCTACTGAACGGTGGCTGTATTCAAGCACCACATTATGCGGACGTGGCGTTGTAGCGCGAGGTCCGTTATATAGCTGGTCGATGGTAGGTTGATCTATTGGGGGAAATATTTGACCGAAGCAAGTCGGCCAGTCCGGACATCCATCGCCTGATTCTGTAACTCTGACCACACCGCCTAGAGTGATCTGTAAGACCACGCCTGCGACCACGATAATCAGTAGATTGATTAGTAATTGGTCTTTCCATATGGGATTGTTAGGTTTGTCAACTATGGGTGATCGCTGAATCGATTCCATTTAGCCTCAGTTTCGACTTTGTAGATCTTAAGTGATTGCAGTACTGACACCTTACACGCTGCAGATACGAACTACTGTGCAAGATTAATGATCGCGCAAAAAACGTTAAAGCGGCATGCAGTTTGGGGTTTTAATTTTGTTATTGAAGCTGACAATCCTGTGACCAATATTAAAATTCGGTCTAATTGCGTCAGATTGGTCGGTAAGCAATAAGAGTGGCATCAATTACAACTCGCTGATCGTAAACAAGAGGTGGCCAACAGGTTACCAAGGTTATTTGAGCGTCCCTGGTGTTTGTTACGTAGAGATCTGATGCTTGGACTTGACTGGTTCTAGTAACTCGGTAAATGTATTCAGCATTAGATGTTTCTAGAAATATGTCCACAGGATCTTGTTTTATTAACTCAGTGATTTCAGGGAGCCGTCGAAATATTTTCCCTTCTTGTGCTGTGAAACTTTCAAGATGTCCGAAAAACCATCCATCACCTTGCTGCCCGGGTAGTGAGGTTTCTGGGATGTGCCCAACGACATTGTTGGGTGTTTCATATGACTTTTGATCACCTATATCAATGATTTGCAACTGTCTTACTTCTGAATCTACTGCTATAGATGGTATTCGTATTCGAGTTGCATGGGTGCTAGGATTTGGATCGATAAATAGGTCTGTTGATCTTACGGTGGTGAATTCCGCTGGGATCGTTGGTCCGCCGTAAGGATCTGATCCAGCCCATTCGGGTTCGGACCAGTATTTTGGATTTAATTGATTTCCTGGATAGATACTCTCTAGATTCCTGATCTTTTGTGGCTCTATTTGTAACGGTATGGGCTCTTTTCCGTTAGTCACTGAGATAGATTTATTCTTAGGCGCGCTTATTCCCATGTGCCTATGCAGAGCGTGATCTGGTATTGAATAAGTAAATTCTGCAGCATCTAAACCGGACCGTGATTTTGAGTAAATGTAGAATGCTGAAACAATGATCAATAGCACCCCTATAATCGCAGTTCCATACGCGACAAAACTCAAGACCGAAACCTTTAGTTTGTGTTGGTCTAAGGTTTTATTCCGATATCCGTGACTTTTGTTAGGCGAAAGTTTATTCATAAAATCTTTGAAGTCTTTGGGTGCCTAGTTACACGCGGTTTATTGCATTGCTCTTACGGGAAATGCTCTTGCTGTTTAGTGTTCACACAGGTTAAAAATCACTAATCGACATTTTACCAGTCACAAATCTTACTAATTGTGGACGAGTTGGCTTATAGGTAATTAGATTTGCATCTAATATTATTGTGTGGTTTTTTGCCTGCTCCTATCAATGAATAATGGTACTTTCACGTTATAAATATTTTATGTGGAACATCTTTAGAATTTAGTTGACTAAATATGCATGTATTGGGAATTGAAACAAGTTGTGATGAGACATCCGTCGGTGTAGTTGATGACGATGGACGAGTTTTGGCCAATGTTGTCGCGACGCAGGTAGACATTCATGCTAGATACGGAGGGATAGTTCCAGAGGTGGCCTCTCGTCAGCACATCATTGATATCCGACCTGTTTGTTTACAGGCAATTGTTCAGGCAGGTCTTGATTGGGGTGAAATAGATGTAGTGTCTGTTACCCATGGCCCGGGACTAGCAGGCTCCCTGATTGTAGGTCTGAATTTTGCTAAAGGGTTAGCTGCAGCACTAAATGTTCCACTAGTTGGTGTGAATCATATGGATGGGCATGTATACGGCGCTTGGGCTGTCACTGATGAGCATGAACCTCAACATTTCCAGCACTTGGTTGGACAGCAAGGAATTATGTGTCTTGTTGTATCAGGCGGGCATACAGAGTTAGTAGTTCTAGAAGGACATGGACACTTCAGACTGATAGGTGAGACTAAAGACGATGCAGCTGGAGAAGCTTTCGACAAAGCAGCTAGGATATTAGGTCTTAGATATCCTGGTGGTCCGGAGATTCAACGGGTTGCGGAGGGTGCTCTAGAGACTGACCCGTTCCCGCGTGCTTGGATGAAAGGATCTGACGATTTTTCGTTCAGTGGTCTTAAGACTGCCGTTCTAAATAGAGCGAAATCTCTTGGTATTTACCCGTTGAATGTGAACAGTGAACCTGTCAGCCCTAAGGTTATTGCTAGCTTAGCTAAAGCCTTCCAAGATTCTGTGATCGATGTGCTAGTAACTAAGACTATTGCCGCAGCCGAACGGGAGAACTGCGCTGGTATAGTTCTCGTGGGAGGTGTCGCAGCGAATCGCGCTCTTCGTCAAACCCTTTTGCAAAAATCTACTCTTCCAGTTTCGGTACCACCGTTCAAGTTATGTACGGACAATGGGGCTATGATTGCAATGAGTGGACTTATGAATTACAGCAGTGGTAGGCGAGATACTTGGGATCTTGATGTTATCCCAAACCTTCGTATCGGAACTAGTTTTTTGTCTTAAGTTTGATGCGATCCTGACTCGCTTGGTCATCCTGATGGATAGTTTCTATAGGGTGTGTCTAGTCGCGAGGGTAGTAGCTTTCGTTTCGTATCCTCTACAATGCGTACGAACTCTACTGCGTTTTCGGTTTTCACAGTGACATTGCCGCCTACACTCTTGCCATGAGTAGATTGGAAGTCTAAACGTACTCCTGTCGGGCGAACCCAATAGTCTGCGATCAAAATTAGAGATATTGCAGCCACAGCCATGCCGGCGATCAACCCGGAAGTGGAGCTCGGAATTGTTTGCCATAAGCCGATTGCAGAAAAAAGTCCGATCAAACCCCATATGGCACTTCTACGAGTACGTGATCTACGAAAAATTTGGATGCAAGTGATATCTTTGAGGTCAAGTGAAGAGTATACGGTGGCTGATTCTCGGTCTCCAAACAGAAGAATCTGATTGGTTGTTAGACGAAATTTGCCTTTATCGCTACTTTCAAGTTCCATGACAAAACGTGCGTCAGTCATTATTTTATCTGTAGTCATTTCATTCATTATTCTGCAGGACTAGTCAGAATCGTGTGCAACAATTTTACTCATCTTGTGGTTTGTTTTGACGTGTATGGAAGTTTGTGCGATAAGAAATCTTGATTACTAGATATTTAAACAAAAAGCCATTGTGCTTAAAAATTCCACCAATGGCTTTTATCGTCACGTATATATAGCTTAATTGTCTACTTTGTCATTTTTGTGGCTAGCCACAAATGCTCGAGCTTCTCCCAACATTAATTCAGCTGCTCCAGTGCCTGTTGTAAGATCACTCCCAGCTGTTTTTCCGGCAGCTCGGGCGCGTTTTTCTATATCTAATGTGGCGGCTATCCTATCCGGGTGGTCAGGTTCACCTGGGTGTCCTAATGACTGTGCAAAATCGTGTGGTCCACCCGTCACTCCCGTCAATCCAGTTACAGATAGTATGTCATCAAGGTTATCCCATGCCTTTTTGTCTTCTATTTGTGCTACAACGAGCATGTTGGCGTTTGACCATTTCGCAAAGCCGAGCTTGCCTCCGTATTTTTCATCTAATAATTTTTGGTCGTTGAACTCGGTGCCTCTGCCGCCTCCCCATGAGCGTTTGCCATCCGGAGGGAAAAGACAGGCATCAGCGAGTGCTTGTGCTTCAGCACCCGAGTTGATGTGTGGTCCTGTGACCCCTTGTATTCCTCTGTCCAGATAAAGGTTAATTTGATAAGCGGCGTTATCGGGCACGCGCGCTATCACTGACATACCATATCCGTTTCCGACTCGGCAAATATCGTCTATCGCCGTTTCAGGAAAGTTGCCATGTTCACCATCTATAGAGATGGCATCGAATCCGACGTGAGCGGCCATTTCAACGAGATGCAAAGATGGGAAAGTTAAAGCGAAAACTATGCCTTTTCTTCCCTCTTTGTTCGCTCTCAGAATTGTGTTTTCAATCATTGGTAAACCTCCGCTGTTTCTAGCCTTTAGGCTGGCGTCATTCAAGTAATTGCGACTTTAATATCAAATACCTCGCACTGTTCCTCCCGCTGATGTCACTTTTGACAGCGGTGGGTGATTCGCGATTTCTTCTTCATTCAGCTCAAGTCCAAGTCCTGATGCATCAGAGAGTTCGACATATCCTTCTTCTTGCCTAGTAAATCCGTTAAGTACCTTGAAGTAGTGTTCTGTATAGAATTCTGCGTGGTATTCCTGAATCTCAAAATTGATAATTGATGCATCCAGATGCATCTCCGCCATAGCTCCAACAGGAGAGCAGACATTATGAGGCGCCATTGTAATGTGCTTGGCTTCAGCAATCACAGCTATTTTTTTTAGTTCGGTGATGCCTCCGGCGTTTGCGATATCGGGCTGTAAAACGTCCACAGCGTGACGATCCACGATTTCTGCAAATGGAAACTTCGTATACAGCCTTTCACCGGTAGCTATCGGGATGTTCACTTTGTTTCGAACCTCAATTAGTTCGGCTACCCTTTCCTGCGAAACCGGTTCTTCATAGAAAAGAGGTTTGTACTGTTCAAGTCTGTGGCCTATTTGTATGGCGTTCATAACATCGAATTTTGCATGTGCCTCGACTAATATATCGATGTATGGTCCAACCGCATTTCGCACGGCAGCTACCCGCTTTTCAGCAAGTTCTGCTTCTTTAAGAGACAGCTTGTAATAGTTATGTTGGCCAAATGGGTCAAACTTTAGGGCTGTGTAGCCCATATCAACTACGACTTTCGCTTCTTCGGCGTTTTGTTCAGGAGTTCCAGGATTTGTGTACCAGCCATTAGCGTAGACTCGAATTTTTTGTCGATGGGCTCCTCCTAGTAGACGCCAAACTGGCTGCTCTAGAATCTTTCCTTTTAGGTCCCACATTGCAATGTCGAGGCCGGAAAGTGCGGTTGAAGCGATTCGACCGCCGCGCGCTTGAAAGTCCTGATATAGATTTGTCCAGTGAACTTCGGAATCTAGTGGGTCCTTGCCGACTAAGTGCTTTGCAACCATCGCTTTGACCATACCTATTACGAGGTCGTCATTTTCCATAGCGGACGCGTCCCCAAGCCCGTAGATTTTCGGGTTGTCGGTGTTCAGTTTTACTAATAGCCAGTTTCGCGAGGCGTTATGGTGATTTGCAGAAAATCGTCTGAACTCTACATCGGTGATTGCTGGCATTTTTGCTTTATTCCCTATTAATTATCTAAAGTATCCCGAATGAACATTATTTCCATATGGAAGCGAGTTCGTGGCGGGAGTATACGCTGGAATTGCTGGTTAGTTGATTGTTGTTTGGCATTAATCGGGAAGCAGTATTCGATTTAGTAAAGATATGATCTTGACTCAAAGTGTATGAGTATGCCGCTTGGTAATACAAAGGAACAATGTTGATTCGCACATTTAGGTTATGGGCGCTATCAGATACCCATGTTGGTACTGAAATTAAATTTGGTAGAAGATCACTCGAAGAAGTTATTGCACATGCCGAGTCATGGCAAAACAACCCAAACCAGACGGGAGGGTTTGATATTGCGGTAAATCTAGGAGATTTTTCTGGATCTCAATTACCGCCTGATGATTCGGAAGGGGAATTGGTTGTTTCTCAGTACAGTTCAGCGAAGCACCACAGTAGAGAACATTTTTACGATGTGATTGGAAACCATGACGCTTCTGGAGTCGATGAACCTACTCAATGGTGGTTTAAAAAATGGATTGACCCAACTGGTGAGAATACTGAGTTTTCAGGGGTTGATGCTTCTAAGCGTCCCTACCCAATAAATGGGATTTGGGAGCATTATTCTTTTGAAGTGGGTAATATTTTGTTTCTTATGATGGCCGATCGAAATGATGGCGGCCCTCCCATTGGACGAGGTGAGTTTGGAGGCTATCCAGCCGGAGCGATCTCTGAAGATACTTTTCAGTGGTGGAAGGAAAAAGTTTTTGAGAATAAAGATAAAATTATTGTTTCAGCACACCACCACATGGTTAAAGAGACCACAGTAGCCAGTGGGCTTGATGAAGGTTGTGATGGCGGTTATCACGGACGTATGCCAGATGGTGGTGCCTCTGGTTCATCGTTTATATACTGGGTTGGAGGACAGAAAGATTCAGGACGTATAGAGAATTTTCTAGAACAGAATCAGCCGGCTATCGATCTTTGGTTAGGAGCGCACACGCATACTCATCCCGATGACACAACCGGCGGCCGCACACATGTTGAAAAAAAATGGGGTGCTAACTTCGTGAATGTATCTGCTGTGACTAGGTATCATGGCCAGCGTAACTCCATTCCTATGAGTCGCCTTTTTACCTTTACTGATGGATCGGATGAGGTTCGAGTGGAGTGTTATCTTCACACTGATCAATACGCTGAACAGGGCTGGTATGCGCCATCAGAGCGGACGATACGTATGCGTCATAAATTTCTGATGCCTGACTGATTGTATTCGACCTTAGGCTCTTTATATCTACGTAGGAATATAGAGCGAGAGATTTACTAGATCAACATGACCAAAACTGTTCAAGAACTTTTTGACTTAACTGGGCGTACAGCCATAGTTACAGGTGGCGGCACTCATCTTGGAACGGCCTTTACAGAAGCTCTTTGCGATCTTGGAGCCAAGGTATACATTGCTTCTCGTCGCTCTCAATTATGTGAAGAAGTTGCTGAACGGCTTCGTAGTCGTGGGATGGATGTAATCGGTGCTGGCTGCGATGTGACTAATGAAGTTAATGTAGACCATTTGGTCCAGAGGGTGATGAACGACGAGGGGCGTCTTGATATTGTTGTGTGCAATGCCGGTGGTTCGTTCACTACCAGCTATCCACCCGATGGAAATATCGAAGAGTTTAATCGGACTCTTGAAGTAAATCTCACGGGAACTTTTATCACATCTCAATCGGCCGGAAGGGTGATGATTCCAGCTCGCCAAGGTTCGATCATTACGCTCGGTTCGATTGCGTCCACTCTGGCAATGGATAGTAGAATTTATAATTCAAAATTCCAGCGTTCGGGTCCGCCGTATATTGCTGCTAAGGGTGGGGTGTTGAATCTCACTAGAGCGATGGCAGCTGAGTTCGGTGAATACGGAATAACGGTCAACTGCATTAGCCCAGGTCAGATTCCCAGAACGGATACGAATATTGAGCAAGTTGAGACCTTTCGTAATATGATTCCTCTGCGGCGTACCGGTCTTTCTCAGGATTTAAAGGGTACAGTTGCGTTACTAAGTTCTGATGCAGGCCGTTGGATTACAGGTCAGGAGTTTAGGGTGGATGGCGGTTGGTCGATTTGGTAAGAAATGGAGTTTAATTTTCGATTTAGTTGTTGTCACACCTTAAATACAAATCCAACTAAAAAGTTTGGCTTCTTCAGTTTTTTCGGAAAATTACAGTAGTTTGGCTCGTTGCATTGCTTGTCGAATTCTTTCTCGTGCCTCAGTTGAAACAGGCTTGTTTGGTTTTCTTGGCGAACCTCCGTCATAGCCAATCAGCTCAAGGGCGGCTTTGATGCCTGCTGCTCCATGATCGAGTATTTGGTAATCAGCCTCGATACATTGATTCTGAATCGCCTGTGCTGTTTTTATGTCTCCATTGATTACACTTGAGATGATCTTGTGACACTGGTCTGGTGCTACGTTACCGAACATTAAGCATGCACCATTTGCCCCAATTGAGCTCATTGCAACTAATAGCAGTCCGTTACCGAGCCAAAAGGGTTTTTCGGTTGTCACAAATGTCCTTACTCTTGCCTCGAACCTAACGTTTCCGGAAGCGATGTAACCGTATACGTTATCCATATCTATTAAGTCACCTATGACTTCTGCACTAGCTCCGATAGGGGCGTCTCCCCCGGCGAATTGACCTGGCGCCATCTGGTGGATAACTACTACTGGCGCAGGTATTTTTGGGACAACTTCTTCAAAGTAACTCGTCACATTATTTACTAGCCTGGGGATTCGAATTCGAATCATTTCAGCACCGGCTTCAACGAGATTCTGGGCCATTCGAATCGATTCAGAGACTGATGGCGAATCTATTCCTCCGATAATGAATTTTTGTCCTTTACGCGCTGCATTCACTGTTTTGACGATTTCTAGTCGTTCAATTTCAGAAAGAAACTGTTCCTCACCGTTTTCAGAGTTCAAAACAAACCCAGATAGCGATGTCTTCAACCATTTATGGACATTTCTTGTGATGGCTTCATGATCCACTGAGTCATCTGATTTAAATGGCGTCGGGCTTGGCGCAACAATAATCGGGTTATTTTCTGGAATTGGCATTGTAGTCGCTTAAATTACGCGAATTTGTATTGGTAAAGCATTTGAGTTTGACGATTTATTGATCGATTACGGATCCATCCTCATGAAGTCGAGTTACAACTTCTCTAGGTTTTTCAGGGCATTTATCAATAGCGTTCTTTTTGAGCGTTAGGCCGATACCGGGTGAATCAGAAATATTCAGGTATCCGTTACCATCATGTTCCGCTATGCCAGTTACCATGTCGTATTTCGGTGGCGACTCCTCGCCAATTGGGTACTCTTGTAGAGCAAAGTTTGGCGCACTTGCTGCGATCTGGAGACATGCCGCGGTCGATACTGGAGATAATGGGTTATGGGGTACCACGCCAACGTGCCTAGCTTCTGCAATGGCAGCGATCTTGCGAGCGCCGGAGATACCGCCTACTAAGCAGACATCGGGACGAACATACTGAACCGAGTTTCGAGATAGGGCCATTTCGAACTCCCAGATCGAGGTAAACCTTTCACCGGTTGCAATTGGTATGTTGATTTTGTCGGCGACGTATGCCATCTCATCAAAGTTGTCAGGCGTTACCGGATCCTCAAAGAAGTAAGGGTGAAACTCTTCTATACCCAGTCCAAGTTGGACTGCCTCAGTTGGTGTCATTCGACGGTGAATTTCGATACAAAGATCGACCCCGGTACCTACGGCATCTCTATAACCCCGAACAGTTTCTATTGCGTCTGCTATTTTGTCAGCATGGGTTTTGAAATAGGGTATATCTCGATCTTCATCAAGAAATGGGGTTAAGTGCCCTACGGCCGTAAAACCTTGTTTTTTTGCATCTACAATGCCCTTGGTCAGAACATCAGTACTGTCACCAAACACATGGTAATAGACTCTTGCTTTATCACGCACTTTTCCACCTAGTAGCTGGTGTACTGGAGCATTAAAATGCTTGCCCATGATGTCCCATAGTGCAATGTCAATTGCACTCAGGGCACCCATAATCGCAGCTCCTCTAAAGTGCGAGAAGCGGTACATATATTGCCAATGATGCTCGATTCGAAGTGGATCTTGCCCGATCAAGTAGCGTCCAAATTTTTCTATTGCAGATTTAGAAGCTTCAAGGAAACCCCATGCTCCTGATTCACCAAGCCCGGTAATTCCAGAGTCAGTTTCTATATGGACGAGTAGGTATCGGTCTAACATGAGCGGTGTAACTTTGGTTATTTGCATGTGTATGTCTTATTGATTTTGATTAGTTGATGTTTGTTTAAATTTGGTGGAGGATAAGGTACGTATCGCGCGTTGAGGGAGATAGTAATCCCAATGTATGCTTTTCGCCATGAGCAAGCTAAGGTTGTGGCACTTTAGATTTATTTCACATACTTTGGCATTATGCGGACCTGATTTAGTTGCAAGATTGTTAATAAGCTGGCTGTGATTCTCATCATACTTTTAAAGTCAAAAAGCTTGATTGAACATTAGTCTGCGGAGCTGGGCGCCTGATAGGGACAGCTGCGCGTTTAGGGTTAGAGCTCGTGTGATGCTATTTTGTAGACGCCACAAGTCGTTCGAGTACGATTGCTACACCGTTAGCATCATTAGATGCTGTGTTGAATTTTGATAGTGATTTGACTTCAGGTATCGCGTTTGCAACCGCTACAGACCATCCACACTCTTTTATCATTTCGATATCAACGTAGTCGTCACCGAAAGAAAGAACTTCATCAAGCGTTATATGTGCAGATGTCAGTAAATCTGCAATCGCCACGGATTTGTTGGCTCTCGCTGGTACCACATTAAGGAACTGCACTCGCCCCGATTTGAGAACTCTAGTTTCTTTGGAAAGTCGACTTTCAAGTCTTAATTTCAGAAGTTCGATATTGGTATTCATGCCATTTATAGATATTTTCACTGGATTTAGATCCAGTGCGCTTTCGAACGGAACAATCATAGTGGGAGTATTGTCATTGAACGCCCATAGCTCATCTACATCCTCTTTATGATTTACAGCAAACATCGTACCGTCAATTTCGAGGGTCATATGTACTTGTGGATTGTATTTTTCTACGGTGGTCCAGCAGTTTTTAGCATCCTCAATGTTTATCGCAGTATGGAATTTTCCATGTAGTCCTGCCTTCCCTGTGGCGATGGTGCCGTTCATCTGCACTAACGAAGAGATTTCTAAGACATCTTCTCCGATCAGTATGGGTAAGACACGTTCAGGACGGGAGGTCGCAATAATGATTGGAAAGCCAGCATCATAAGCTGCTTCGATAGCGGAATGTGTACGCGCGTTTAGTCTGCAATTCGAATCCAGCGTGGTGTCATCCAGATCCAGTGCGATCGCTTTGGGTTGATCATGTAAGAAATCTGGTAAATTCAAACTCAAGATCTTTTATTTATAGACTTTATATTTTTGCTCATTAAATCTGGCCATTTCAAGTAAGCAAACACCGTGGCTAACAGTCCTATTATTCCTAGGGTTCCAATCATTGCAGTTGAATTGTATTCTTCAGCAATCCACCCACCAAGCATAAGGCCTAGCGGCAGACCGTAAATTCCCAGAGATCTTATTCCCATAACTCTGCCCCTATTTGTATCTTCTGTAGCTCTTAGCAATCCAACAATCATTGCCACGAAGGTAATTCCACCACTTAATCCCCAAAGGAATAATAAAAGACCGAAAATCCAGATTGATGGTGCGCATGCAAGTGCCAACATAATCACATGCCAGATTGTTGAGCCTATGATCAAAGTCCTTGTAGGGTTGTCAAGCTTAGTTCTTATTCCGAGATAGATTGCACCAGACAGTGCGCCAAGTGATGTTATTGACGCTAGGATTCCTATACCAGTTCCACTAAAGCCGTAAAGCTCATCACCTATGATAGTCATCAACCCATTCACGATTGGAAACGCCGAAAATTCGATAAGGAAAGAGAAGAAAATTAATCCTGGCAGGAACTTACTATTGCATATGTATTTAATTCCTTCTATAAGGCCAGATTTGATTCCTTGCGGTTGAATATTTTTTGCTGGAGGGCGGTTTTTGACTTTCAGAGCTACGACGGTGGCCAGTAGGTACAGTACAGAGATAGTGATATACGCGAAATCGAGTCCGATGAACTCAAATATAGTGCCTCCTAACAAAGCACCCACTACTCTAGCTCCGTCGAGCGTGGATCTAGACAGCCCTATCGCGTTGTGAAGAGATTCTGAAGGGACTGCATCAGCAGTGAGAGTCTGGATCAATACTAGGTCAAGCATTCTTATCATGCTGCCTGTCGTCACAATTACATAGGCATGCCAGAGTTCTAGAGTGTTTGTTACAACTAGTGTTGTGAGTGTTAGCGCTAGAATTAGGCCGACTGCACGTACTGCCACCTGGAGGCGTTTAGGATCGAATCGGTCGACCATCAAACCATAAAATGGTCCAAGCATTGTGCCTGCAAATTTCAAGGCTCCAATCAGACCTACTAATAGTGGTGACCCAGTGTCTTGCAATACAAAGATTGCTAAGACGATGATCTCCATCTCTACTGCCCATAAGCTTAGGGCTTCTGAAGACCATACGAATCGGTAATCGTTAAAGCGCAATACCTGCATCGGGTTGAGCCCTGTAAGTTTGCGGTGTTTGGTTGGTAACTCGACCATCTTAATCGTTTGTCTGTGTCACGACGAAATAAGTGTGGTTAAGGGTTCGGTTAGCGGGCTAGACGAAGTTCCGGTGTCTTAATTATGACAGTTCCAGCGATTAGCAGTCCTGCTGCAACTCCTATGAAAAGTGTTGGCTGTATGCCAATTAATTCGATACCTGCTCCACCGATTATCCAGCCGAGTTGATGGGTAAGAACCACCATAAAGTAAAGGCTCATAACGCGCCCCCGCATTTGCTCAGAAGCGGTGGTCTGTAGCATAACCGGAACGGATATCATCCACCCGGAGAAAGCTAACCCGAGAGAAACCATTGCCAAGGCTGAAATAAAAATATTTGGTGCGACAGCGAACACCAGTACTGAGCTGTTGAACATTACTAATGCGAAGATGAGCAGATAGCCTTTTCGCACTTTATTGCTAATCATGAACAATACAATCGAGCCGATCAACGCACCGATTCCATTTAGGCCAAGGATAATTCCGTACCCGAATTCATTAAGTCCTAATTCATCTTGAGTTTTTACTGGGATTGCGGGCTGATACGTTCCCATAAATAAAGCGGTAGCACCAATTATCAGTAATCCTCGTATGATGGGCGTGTTGTAAGAATATGCTATGCCTTGTCGAATATCATCTAGGATATTACTTCCAGTTGATACTGACAGATGCCTTGTGCGAACCATCATGATCATGACCGCTGATAGGGCGTAAAGCGCCGCTAGAACGAAGAACGCTATATCTTGTCCTATTAGTAAAAGTAAGCCACCGAGACTTGGACCAGCGATTGTCGCAGTCATCGAAATTCCGGTGTTTAAACTAGATGCCGCTACGAGCCGTTCTTTTCCGACTACATCAACCGCAAACGCTTGGCTGGTCGGATTGTGTAACGCGAACATTGCTCCGGTCATTAAAGATATGGGAATTAAATGCCACCACTCAAAAAGATTTGTCGTTAGCAGAATGCCGGTCAATAACGCCATAGAGGTGATTACAAGTTTCGTTCGCCATAGAAGCTGCCATCGTTCGGTTCTGTCAGCTAGTGCCCCACCGATAAGTGAGATCGAAATAATTGCAATGCCCGGCATTGCATTCACTATTCCCATTAGTAACGCGGAGTCGGTCCGTTCAAGAACTATCCAGGCCTGCGCCATATTTCTAATCTGATAACCAGCAAAAGTTGCAAGATTTGAAAGCACTAGTAGTCGATAGTCATATATAGACAAAATGCTGAACACACCATGTTGATTAACTTTTGATGTGATTGGGCTAGTTACGTGGTTATGTTTATCGATATCAGAGTTGGCCGAGTCGATATTTTTGTTTGTCAGATGTTATTCCGATGTGACTTATAGTTTGGCAATATTGTCTCTGGATAGAGTTTTAATGCCTGACTATAAAGGGCTCGAGCAGTTCTTCGTTTATTTCTACACCGATTCCCGGTCTGTCCGGAAGAGTGAAACCGCCTTCTTTGTACCGCCATCCGGAGTCAGATGCTTCTTTAAGCATGTCAGACAGTCCACCTTGGAACTCCTGAAGGTAATCTGGAGAAGCTACGGCGGCGCATTGTAGCGTTGCTGCTTGGAATACGGATACTCCAGTTCCCATATGAGGAGTAGTTTTGATGCCCGCATCAGATGTGATGCTCAATTGCACCATGTAGTCAGTGAACCCCGTTCGTCCGATATCAGGTTGGTATATGTCGAGCGCTCGTGGTTCTTTAACCCATTGTTCCATTTGATATCTAGAGCGGAAATGCTCTCCCAGTGCGATATCGACTCCTGGTTTTCTTACTAATTCTTGGTGACCGGTTAGATCTTCTGGCTGCAACGGGCATTCGAAGAAACGGACATTTCGTTTCTCGTATTCGATCTTCCCGATTTCAGCTGATTTATGGGAGCACATCCACAGCGTGTCCACCATCCACTGCTCAAGATCAGGTACTCCTGCCTGAAGACCATCGAGTTCATCAATCCCGGTCGAGATATCTCCTGTGAGGAATATTTTTGCTCCTCTAAGTCCTGTATCTATCCATTTTTTTAAGTGTTCGATTCTTTGTTGTAACGTAGCACGTCGCACGCCGGAAAGATAAACATCGAATTTGGTCCGATGGTTTTGATTTAGCAGGGCGGCTACGGGTGATTGCTCACGCTTTGCCACGGCGTCCCAAATAGCAATGTCTATTGCTGCTAAGGCATCCAGCCAGTACCCAGATGAGTATCCGCGCCCTCTCTGTGTGTCGTAAAGAAAATTCCATAGTGAACTAGGGTTAGCGAATTCCTGCCCCTGGATCATTTGGGCGAGGATATCGTTTATGATGATGGTTACGATTTCCGGTCCTATTCCAGCGTTTGCTTCACCCCATCCTACTGTCCCATCGTCGAGGGTGACTTTGACCAGAGGAGTTTCCACATATCGGGCGTAGACGGTCTGCCAACCTTGTTTGAACTCGAATCTCTCGGTAACTCGATCTCCTTCGTTAGCTCTGTATGATTCCCAATAGGACGCGTTATCTTTGAACACTAGATGTAATGATTCAATTGACTTTATTGTGAAGTTTAGATTTGAAGGCATTTGTGACTTATAAATTTTGATTCATTTTCGATTCCGACCTTTTTATCATGTAATTGGGTGTCCATTCAGTCACCAAAATGTAGATCTGTATGGTGAAAACTGAAACATGTTTACCGTGAACCTTGTTCGTTTGCAGGTTCACTAAATTTGATTTTATATCTCACCGATGATGCTTTTCCGCACTTAACCGGTAGAAATAGGTGTGTCTGTCTCTCCTACTAGTAAACCGCGCGTAGGGGTGAAAGTCGGTTGCCTTTGTAGTGTAGTGGCGGCATGCGACCAATTTCGATGCTAGCTCTGCGTTTTATTTGGGTTCGGGTTTTACTTTTCGAAATATTGTTTTAGGAGAATAACAATTATTTTCGTTACGTCGGATGGATAACACGCACATATATTCAGACGTGAACGAGATTGCATTGTTCACAAAGTGAATAGTTGTGTATAGGTGGTAATTATCTGGGTTAAACTCGACCTGTTTTTGGCTTTATCACTATAAGCCCTGCAATAATTGCAACTAATGCCACGATAAAGTGAGCGAACTTATATGCCTCTACGAAGGATGTTTCGGGAATCGAGAGCCTCCAATTGATAATACTGGTCATAATCGCTATAGAAATTACTGTTCCAATTGTTTGCGATACGGTAAGAGCGGCTGATGTAACCCCAGAGTGTTGACTGGGTACTTTGCGGAGGGTAAGTGCGTAGACCGCTGCTTGATGGATTCCGAATCCCAATCCAATAACTGTCGTTGCAGTTAATATGTAGGTCATGGTTGGGTTAGCACCCCCAGATCCTATAAATACTAGTCCGATTGAAGTGATTACAGTTCCTGTGAAAGTTACAGTTCGGTCACCGATTTGATCCGACAGCCATCCTGCGATTGCTGCACCTGCGAAGTTCATTCCTGCCATAAGAGCAAGAAGGGCACCCAGAGTGAATACACTACGACCCATCACGTCAGCTACATAGAACGGAAAGAGAAACCACATAACAAAAGAAGCGATTGTAAGTAGCAGATTAGAAAGTGCACCGGATTTGAATCCCGGAAAAGAAGATAGTCCGTCTGGCAAGATTGTAAATTGTTTACGCTTTCTAGCAATGGAGAATAACCAACCAAGAATGATTGTCACCCAAAAGAGTGTAATTGGAAGAGGTGATAGCCATCCTTCTACTCTGGCTAATGAAACTGATAAGACGAAAATAAATAAGGTAGCGAAAAGCACAATTGATCCGTAAAGGTCAAACGACTGTGTTTCGCGATTTTCGACAGGCTTCGCTAGCGTCCCGTTTAGTGCGAACACTAATGTCAGCAGCAAAGCTATAGATATGGGTATGCGCGCCCAGAATATCGCTGGCCAGCCGATCTCCTGACCGAGGTAACCGCCTACAAGTGTTCCTGCTAACGTGCCCAATCCCATTGAACCTAATGTGACACCTAGGGCGAGGCCTTTATGATCCTGACCGACTGCTCTGGATACTAGGGCGGGTGCAAGTGTGAATAGGATAGCGACGCCAATTCCTTGCGGTATACGTAAAAGTACTATCGGGTTTAGGGAGTCTTGCAAAGATATTAATCCGACAGCTATTGTGTAAAGGATTATGCCCGCTCCGAGTGGCCACTTGATGCCGAATCTATCTGATATCCCACCTGCGATAAATCCCATGCCGCTTCTGGCGCCGTGATACATAATTATTATGAGCTGAACGCTTACGAGAGTTTCTCCTAAATCTGATCTAAATAGCGGCAGGTTAACGTTAATAGAAAAATCTAGCGCACCAAGAAATAGAGCGCCGCTGCCGATAACGATTGCGATGATCTGAGCGGCTTTGGTTACTTTGACTGAAGAGTAAGATTTTGGTTGAACTAACGAAGAGTTAGTAGCTGACGTATCGTGAGAAATGTTTATGGCCTACTGTTCAAATGTCGATACATGTTGTTTACTAATTGGCTCTATTTGTGTTCGCTTTAATTTGACGAAATTCAGGTATCAGTTGGGTACACCGTGTGTTGTGGATATTGTATCCAATCCATATTCTAAGATTCATATTTCTGTGAGACTGATTTCGTATGACAGTGAACTAATTAACATTAAGGTTTATACCGTTTGTAAGATTTAGGTAATTAAGTTGGGACATCGAGTTATTTATTACGGTGAGCACGATGGTGCTCGTACTGTTCGCGCTCTTGAAATAGGGCCACAAGACCTCGACTGGGGAGTGGTTAGTCCCCAAGACCATGAATCGGATCGAGAGGAATCTCTTAAGGACGCAGTTGCTGTCATAACTAATGGTCTTTCGATAACTACTGAGATGCTTTCGAAGATGCCGAAAATGAAGTTGTTGCAGGTTATGAGTGCTGGTTTTGATCGTCTCGACGTGCCTGCGATTCGTGAGATGGGAATTGAAGTTTGTAACAACTCGCCAGCTATCGCTCGATCGGTCGCCGAACACACTATAGCTATGATGATGATGGTCTATAAACGATTGCCTCAAGGAGTTCATGGGGTTAAGTCTGGAACCTGGCAGGCACCTGCAAAAACTGGAGACTTCGGAAAGGTTTATGAAATCTCAGGTCGAACTGTGGGAATAATAGGTCTTGGTAATATCGGGACATGGGTTGCTAGGATGCTTAATGGTTTTAATACTGAAACGCTTTATTCTGATTTAAAGGAATTTTCCACGGATCAAGAACGAGAGTTGCGTGTAAGACGAGTTTCTTTAGAAGAATTGCTTGAACGTTCTGATATCGTTACAGTTCACGTGCCTCTTTCATCGTCAACAGCCGGTCTGATGGGTCAAAAAGAATTTTCGGCGATGAAGCGCGATGCGATTTTTATTAATACTTGCAGAGGACCTGTGCATAATGAGTCCGAGCTGATTGACGCACTCAATGCGAGAGAGATTTTGGGTGCAGGACTTGATGTCACAGAGGTTGAACCTACCCCTGTTGATAGTCCGCTTTTAAGCATGGATAACGTAGTCGTCACACCTCATCTGGCTGGTTCATCTCAGGAGCGAGTAGATAGAGCATTGATGTTTTCATTTGATAATGCCCGTCGGGCCTTGAACGGGCAAATGATAGAAAATCCGGTTCAACTACTTGATTAGAAATCCCAATTTGGTCAAATGTCCTGCTGGTTTGCTATTAGATTTAGATGGCACGGTTCTTCCATCAGATAATCGTCCGACTTCTAGGGTTGTTGCGGCAGTCACCGCAGCCGCAAAACTTATACCGGTAGCGATTGCATCTGGACGTGAACAGGATGAAGTAGGTCATTTTGCTCGGCTTTTTGGCCTGACTAGTCCACAAGTGGCTGAAAATGGAGCTACGTTGATGGATCCTTTAACTGGGATCGCATTAAACCGACATGTAATCGACCGTGATGTCGCGGAACATTTACTTGAAGAAATGATGCCCATAGCATCTGAGATATTGATCAGGGATTCAGGTCGATTTATACGTGATCCACATAGCATTACAGACTGGCAGATTTCGATCATAATGGCAAGATTCAGTGATGAAAGTGAAGCCAGAGAATGGGCGACTCGATTTCCATCTGATTCAGTCAGCGCTTACGCTACAAAGGATAACAATGGAGATTGGTATCTTGATTGCACAGCGCCTGATATCGACAAGGCGAGCGGTGCATTAGATTTTGCTCAAATTGTTGGGGTCGCAGCGGAAGACTTGATGGTTATTGGTGATGGGTCAAACGACATTCCTATGTTTAATATCGCTGGCATTTCGATCGCAATGGCAGATTCAGCATTGGGATTGCTTGATGTTGCCACTGATGTGACTGCTGATCTTAGTCATGATGGTGCAGCGTTAGCAATTGAGAAGTACGTTCTTGATTATTAATTCCTAAACTTTTGGGACGCTGAATTGATTCTAATTTAGATCATCAATAATCTCTTCATCGTCATCGACAAATTCCGGAGTGCCGGTATCGTTATTAGAATGTCGGAATGCTCTAACGCCTGCTGCAATACCAATCTGCCACGCTCGTGCTTCTCGTTTTAATGCTGATCGGAATTGATTCCCATATTCCCCGACTTTCCTAAACTTTTTCTGCCTCCTTCGAACTAACGTATTTGTGTTCTTTTGCGTGAGTTCGGATAGTTCACGCATGAGTGATCTTTTCAAAAGACGTGCGGCTTCTTCAGGAGCACCATGAGCCCCTGATTCTGGTTCTGGGACGATGTCATCAACGATTTTCATATCTACGCAGTCGAGTGAGGTTAGCTTTAGAGCTCGAGCAACGTCAGAGGCTTTTGCTGGATCGCTCATTTCTGATTGGGCCCCTCTTTCGGGTGTGATTGGGGTGTATATGGCATTTTCTAGCATCAATACTCGATCAGTAAGTCCAAAGGCTAGAGCAGCTTCAGAGCCTCCTTCACCAATCAGTATTGAAAGCGTAGGGATTTTTGCTCGTCCCATCTGGTCGATCATTCTTGCAATAGCACTTGCTAGACCGCGCTGTTCCATGTCTATACCAAGTCGGGGACCCGGTGAGTCAACGATAGAGATAACAGGTATTTTGAATGTTGTGGCTAGAACTACTCCCCGCCTAGCTTTGCGGAATCCTCCAGGAGTAATTTCACCCATTCGAAGCCCGTATGGATCATCTTTATGGACTGGTGCGGATTTTTGTTGAGCGACGATCATCACGCTTTGTCCCCCAAGTCTTCCTAGCCCAATGATTACCGATTGGTCATCAGAGTAGACACGGTCGCCATGTAGCTCGAAGAAATTAGCGAAAACTTTTTCTATATAAAA